>JBDRLK010000690.1:0-5684 GCA_043813155.1 Pseudomonadota bacterium
CCCAGTAGCCGATCACGTCCGGGGCCTCGTGGTCGTGTGTTGCGTGGACGACCACGAAGTCGATCTCCAGGTCGGCGACCTGCTCCCTTATGTCCATCACGTCATCGAGAAATATGCCGGCAAGATCGACAGACACGATGGCGATGGCCGTGGACTCCCACTGCAGCACCACGGTCCTGGCCCACAGGTCGTCGTGAATGTCGTTGGCCGGCCTGTCGTAATCGTATCCCGCGATCCATGTGAAATCCCACTCGCCGTTCTCGTTGTTGTCGTGCCACACGTCATCGCCCAAGGGAGGGGGCTCGAAAAACCCGTCCTCATCCACGTCATCGATCGTGTCGACGATCGTGGGGTTGATCGTGGCCATGGCAGCGCCCGCCATCAGGACGGAATCGCCGTCATCATCACGGCAGGTGGACGAGCCGGGGCAGTAATAATCCGGCTCAATGGCCCTCGGGTCGACTTTTTTACTCCCGTCGTTGCATGACGGCGACGCAGCCGGGGCAACGGCAAGCATCATGAGCATACGAGCAAGGCTGGTCCATCTTGATTTCCTTTTACTGTTCATGTCACCCCATAATAATCACCGGCGCGCGGGCGTGCAGGGCCCTTCCCCGCAGTCCGGCGGGTGAATGATGGTTCCCTCGTTGTCCTTTTCGAAAAAGGCCTCCACCTGCTGGTGGTGAGCCTCGGTCTTCCAGATAATGCCGTGAGCGCAATTGTCCTCGGCCGGAATGTTTGTTTCAGACGGAAAGGGCCCGCACTCGGGGTATTGCGGCGAATAGATGAAAAGGCCCGACCCGCCCGGCCCGACGGGCGCCTCAACGGTCTCGAAGAGCGGCGGGAAAACCTCGGACGGCGTGACAAGAGGAAAGCCGAGGCTCCTGGCGCAGAATTCCGTGGCTAGGTTGCTGAGCTGAGCGTCGCCGATGGCCTCCTGCATGAGCACGGACTTGGTTTTGAGCTCGTCGATGTGCGCGGTCTGGTCCACCGGGTCCCAGAGCATCTGCGACACGGCATAGAGCATCTGGCGGTCGAGAGGGTCGCGTATGTAACTGTTGATGATCACGGTGTATTCGACCCAGTGCGAGCTGCGCTCGAGGATCGTTGTCCAGGGGCACCCGCCCACCTGGAGGATGCCGTAGTCGATGACCTGCGAATGCGCAAGCACGATCCCGCCGGCCGTGCCGCCCAGCGAGATGCCGAAGTAATAAATGCGGTCAGCGTCAACGAGGCTCCCGCTGCCGTCGGACGCCTGGAAGAACGGCGCGTCCGCGAACTTCGTCCTGAACATCCTGGCCACGGCCATGACGTTTGCAATGCCCATGTGAAGGTCCTCGGTGATGTGGTGGAATTTTCCGAAATCCGTGGCGCCCAGCGCGGCATCCACGGTGTCGCGGTAGGAAAGCCCGCGCCACTCGGCCGCGGCGTAGATAAACCCGTAGCGCTCCGATGCTGCAAGAGACCGCAGCTGGTCGCCCTCGCGCACCAGGTAGTCGTGGGGAAGGCCGAGAAACCCGTGGCCGAAAATCAGCACGGGCACCGAGCCGGCCGGCGCGTCGTGGATGGAAGGCGGCAGGTGGATGATGAGCTCGAAATCGTCCTTGCCGTGGGCTTTGGGAAGGCCCTCGTCGTCGAGCTCGAAAACCCCTTCCTCGTTCACGTAGGTCTCCAGCTCAAAGGTCATCTCCTCGTGGCGCCAGATCAGGGGGTTGATGTCAGGGTCGATGTCTGAATCCAGCGAGCGCGTCGGCTTTGTTTCGTAGACCGGCTCGAAGTCCGGGTCGGCCGGCAGGTCCTCGCGCGTGCGCTCGATGATGTGATTGAACCGCGACAGGGTAACCTCTTTCGAGCCTGTCCAGAAATCCCAGGCCAGGACAACGTTGTCCATGTCCATGCCGTGCGATTCGAGCGTGCTGAAGAGCTCGTCGTAATGCCCGGCAGAGTCCCGTAGGTTTGGCGGGATTTTTTCGTGGTCCACGAGCGAGGCAAAGTTGGCCGGCCGCTCGAGCGGTCGGCCCTCGCTGTCCTTGATGTCCGTTGTAAGCACAACAGCGTAATGCGTTGCCCACTCCATGATTTTCATGGGCCTAATGATCAGCGGCCGCTTGCCCAGCTCGATGGCCTGGGGCTGGGCATCCACCTCGGCCATGAGGGGATGCCTGTCGCCTGTTTCGAGATTGATGATTTGCACCGGGCTGTTTTCTTCAATGCTCTCATCGATCCTGGCCGGCCCGGGCACGGTCGCCTGGTCGATGGTGATGCCTTCGAAATACACGAGCATCGGCGATGCAGGCGAAAACCCGTCCAGGAAGTTGAACCTGTCCACGGGCATGGGCGTGCCGCCCTCGGCAATGGGAAGGATCTCGGCCGGGATGTCCAGGCGCCATCCGGTCTGGCTCGTGGAATCTGGCTTCATCAGGTGAACCGAGGGGTAGGGAAAGAAGATCGAGATGCCCATGAGGCCGGGCGTGTCTTCCACCTCGTCCGTGCCTTCTTCCTTGCACGCTGCAAGAACTGCTGCGATCGTCATAATTACAATGCAATGCCTTATTATGATCTTCATGCTGAATAATCATACATTTAATCATTCCAATTGCAATACCTTCCAGCCCCCCTTCCCCAATCCTGCTTGACGAACAAACCGTCAGGCTTATAATCACTCCATAAAATGTAGCTGCGCGCCCTCGGCGCGCCTCAACCAGGAGCACACTATGACAGAACCCGTCCTCTTTGAAGTGGAGAAGAAAACCGCCATTATAACCCTGAACCGCCCCGAGCGGCGCAATGCCATCAACCAGGCGCTGCTGGCCGGGCTCTACGATGCCATCGAGAAAGTCACAAACGACAAGGGTATTCAGGTTGCCATAATAACTGGCAACGGAAAATCATTCTGCTCGGGCCTGGACCTGGCCGTTGTTTTCGAAGAGAACCTGCTCGACCCGCGCGGCGACGGCAGGGATCTTCCCGACATTGTGAGCGCCTGCAAAAAACCGATCATCGGCGCGATCAACGGCCATGCCATCACGGGCGGATTCGAGATCGCTCTGAACTGCGATTTCCTGATCGCATCAGAGCACGCCAAGTTCGCGGACACGCACGCGCAGGTGGGCATTCACCCGGGATGGGGCATGACGCAGCTGCTGCAGCAGGCCGTGGGCCGGCGCAGGGCGCGGCAGATGTCCTTTACCTGCAAGTTCATCGACGCTGCCACAGCCCTGGCCTGGGGCCTTGTCAACGAAGTCGTGCCGGCCGACCAGCTTCTCCCGCGCGCAAAAGAGATCGCCACCGACATCTGCGCCGTTAACAACGACATGCTCGGCACGGTCAAGGAGCTGATCGACTATCGCGACACCACGACCCACGAAAAGTCCTATGCCCACGAGCGCGAGGATTTCAAGGTTTTCGCCAAAAAATCCCTGCCCGGAGGCTGAAAAACCTGTCCGATTTACTCCTTTAAAGAAGAGCTTTCACGGATTCGTCCTGCAGTCGAGCCCCGGTGCTGAAATAATACAAACAATGGAATTATGCTTCTAATTATATCATAATAGCTTCTTGCACTCTCCACCACGGCGTAGCCTTGGAACACTGCGACGAGCACATGGACCTTATTATGGAAATCCAGGGGAGAAAGCGATAATGGCACTAACTTTGAGGAGAACACCATGAATATCCCGCAAAAAGGCATGGACAGGGAAACAATAATGAAGAAGCTTGGCGAGTTCCGCTCGGGCGACATGGACTCGAAATCCGGAAAAATCTGGGGCTACGTGTACAGCGCGGGCAAGGAGGCCGAGAAGGTCAGCAAGGAAGCCTACCTCATGTATTTGTCGGAAAACGCCCTTGACCCCACGGTCTATCCCAGCATGCTCAAGATGGAAACCGAGATCATCGGCATGGCGCGAAGCCATTTGCAAGGCGATGACGAGGTTGTGGGCAATTTCACGAGCGGCGGAACCGAGAGCTGCATCCTTGCCGTCAAGACCGCCAGGGACCGGACCCGAGCCCTGAAGCCGCATATCAAGGAGCCCGAGATGATCCTGCCCATCACCGGGCACGCTTGTTTTCACAAGGCAGGCAAATACCTTGGCGTGAAACCGGTGGTTGTGCCCGTGGATCCCGAAACGTTCAAAGTGAAGGCGGACGTTGTGCGCGAGGCGATCACGGACAACACGATCCTGCTCGTTGGCTCGGCGCCGTCGTACGCCCACGGCGTGGTGGACCCCATCCCCGAGCTCGGCCAACTGGCCCTGGAAAAGGATCTCATGCTGCACGTGGACGGCTGCATCGGCGCTTTCCTTCTGCCCTATTTCCGGCGCCTGGGCGAGGAGGTCGTGGATTTCGATTTCACGGTTCCGGGCGTAACCTCGATCTCCATGGATCTTCACAAGTACGGGTTTGCTGCAAAAGGCGCGTCCGTGATCATGTACCGCAATAAACAGATCCGCCAGTACCAGATCTTCAGCTGCTCGACCTGGACCGGCTACACGGTCATCAACTCGACCATCCAGAGCTCGCGAACAGGAGGCCCCATTGCCGCGGCCTGGGCCGTGCTCAACTTCCTGGGCGACGAGGGCTACATGGAGCTGGCACGTTCGCTTCGCGACGCCACGCGCAAAATCATCGAGGGCGTGGAAAAGATCGACGGCCTGCGCGTCCTGGGAAAACCCGAGATGACGCTCATCCCCATTGCCTCGGACGGGCCAAGCGTGTTTCACATTGCCGACGAGATGCTGGAGCGCGACTGGTACATCCAGCCCCAGCTCAGGCAGAACGGGTACGAAGAGAACTTTCACCTGTCGGTCAGCCCCCCGAACGTGCCGCTCGTGGACCAGCTCCTGGTCGACCTGAAGGAAAGCGTGGAGAGCGCAAGGAAGATCAAGCCAAGAGGCGTTGCCGACATGGTGAAGGAAGGCCTGGGATCCATGAGCCCGGACGAGCTCACGGACGAGACGCTCGCCGGAATGCTGGACATGGCCGGCATGAAAGGCTTTACGCTCCCCGACAGGATGGCCGACATCAACCAGATAATGAACGTCATGCCTCGCGAAATCGTGGACCGCCTCCTGGTGGTCTTCTTCAACGAAATTTTCCGCTAGCCAATGTCATCAGGAGAATGAAGATGAAAACAAACGACCAGTTCAACGACCTTGAAAACGCAGTCATGAACGCCATGCTCGAGGGCCCTGACGAGGTGCTGGCAATTCTGCGCGAGCAATTCGAAGCAGCGACATTGAAAGAAAGGGAGAATATCGAGTCAGGAGCATGCACGCGCTTTTCGATTCCCGAGGGAGTAAAGAAGCTCCCGCCTCCCGACAAATTCACCATCGAGGATGTCGACGCCGAGATCCCGGGTTTGGAAAACGGCGCCGGCTTCGAGCTCTTCATCGTTGACGGCGTCATGGATCGCCTGGAAGCTTTCTGCTACGACGAAAAATGGCCGGAATCAATTAAGGAATTCAAGCTCTTTTACCACGGCGGCGAGCAGCGCAACTTCCCCTCCCTGCGCATGCGATGGACCAAGTGACATCTTAGGGCTCGCTAAATAATAACTTCCCATTTTGAGGCGTATTTCTAACATTATGTTTACCAAGCTTCTTCTGGGCGCCGAGGCGCCCGGCTGGCAAGGCGCGGGGTCCCCGTCACGACGGAGGCATAGTCGTTCTATGTCGACGAGTGACGGG
>JBDRLK010000691.1:0-9560 GCA_043813155.1 Pseudomonadota bacterium
CCCTCATAATACGAGGTGGGACCCGTGATGATCGCTTCAGGCTTCCTGGTGAATCATATCCAGGCTTGCACACCACGACCAGGGACAGGTCCCGCAAGTTACGATTCGTAAGGAGTTTGGTTTCCTTACTCTCGTGTCGAACCCAGCAGAGGGCTATTTATTATATTAAGCCATTCGCATAAAAAGACAATAGGGAACAAAGAATTGGGAGCAATTGGAGAGTAGTTGCTTTTTGGGCGGCTGAAGCCTCCCCTACCCGGCGGGGGTAGGGGAGGCTTCAGCCGCCGCGAAGAAGCAGGGAGCCGCGCCGGGAATCGATCAGCGGTGAGATTCGGCTTCCCGGGCCAGCATGATGTCATCGATCGGGTCTATCTCGCACGAGAAGCCTCCCCAGGTTATGTCGGCGACACTCCAGAAATCGTTGCACTCCCAGAAGTACATGGAGTCTGAGCAGAACCCGTCCTCGTCCGCGTTGAGCGCCCTGGGGCCGGCTTCATAAACCGGTTCGGTGCTTATCTCGCCGCAGTAGACCTTGACGTAGGCATGGGCCGTGCGCCAGTTGATGAGGTCCTCGGCATCGTAAAAATGCAGGCCCACCCTGTAGGATTGGCCCACACCGGGAGCGAAGACGTTGATGTTTTCAGGCCCGTAGCCGTCCACCTCGTCGAGGTCCAGCCTCGGGTTGTCGTCCGTTCCGGGCTCGTCCCACTCCAGTACGTGAAAGCGCGAATCGCAGTTGGCGTAATAGCAGTCCAGGGACTCATGGAACCAGCGGTCCGCGTCGGGATGGAGCAGGTGGACGTCAACGTCGCTGGGGTCGGACGGGTTCCTGGGCGGGTTCCAGTAAATCTCGATTCGCAGCCCCTCGCCCGAGGAGGCGATCACCTTGAACTCGCAGGTGGCCGGGTTGCGGTTGTCGTCGGTCACGGTGAGCCTGATCGTGTATTCACCCGCAACATCAGGCATGAACGTGGCGGTCCGGGCGTTCGAGGGCGACGGCGGCTCGGCCATCGACCCGATGGGAACGCTGACGAGCTCCCAGTAATACTCCACGATCTCCCCGTCGTCCTCGCCGCCGCCCGTGAGCTCCACCACGGTCAGAGGCGTGGTTTCAACGGTTTCCGGGCAGATGGCCGTGGGGCCTGTTTCCGTCGTGGTTATCATGAACGTGCACGAATCCGTCAGCCCAAAGTCGTCCGTGACCGTGAGCTGCATGTTGTAATGGCCCACCCTGAGCGCCCAGAAATTCGTGTTCTGCGCTTCCGGCGACACGATGGTCGGGTCCGTGTCCGTGTCATGGGTGATGCATTCCCACAGCCACCCGACGATCGTCCCGTCATCCTCGGCATTCCCCTCGAGCAGCTTGTCCGTTCTCGTGGGTATGACCATGTCTTCGGGGCAGATGGCCGTGGGCACGCCGCCGACCGAAACCTGGACCTCGCACGAGTCCTGCAGGCCCTCGTCGTCCGTGACCGTCAGGCGGACGGTAAAGACGCCGCTGTCATTCTCGCCGCTTATGAACGTGGCGGTCTTGTCGTTGAAATCGACGAGGTAGGACTCATAGTCTGCCGGGCCCGAAACGATCTCCCACAGGTAGCTGACAAGGTACCCGTCGTCAAAAGCGTCTCCTTCCAGCACCACCTCGCCGCCCGCGACGACGCTCTCGTCTTCAGGGCAGATCGCGACGGGCGGGCCCTCGACGGCCTTGACGAGCGTGGTGCACGAGTCGGTGAGGCCCTCGTTGTCCGTGACGGTCAGCCTCAGCGTGTACATGGCCGGCGCGTCACCCGTTCCCGCCTTGTCGGGCCGAAACGACGTTGTGGCGGAATCCTCGGGGAAGGGTTCGGCGCTGCTCTCGTCGGGAGCGCTTTCGATCTCCCACAGGTACCCGGCTATCCACTTGTCGTCGGTTCCGCTCCCCGCGAGCACGGCCGGTTTTGTCGGGGACGCGAACAGCTCCTCCGGGCATATGGCTTCCGGCGGCATGTTCTCGGGCTCCTCGACGGCCGCATCGGTGCCGCCGTCAAAAATTCCGTTGTGACCCCAGATATCCGTTCGCGCGCCCGTGCAGGAAACAAGAAGAACGACAAGAAGAAGGAATAAGCATGGAATTTTTTTCATGGTTTGATTTCCCCTGTTTATTTCATTCTACCGCTGTTTCTGAAATTATCCATAAAATTTTATAATGGGCGACTGAAGTCGCCCCTGCCCCCGCCGGGCAGGGAAGGCTCGCATTCTATTCTTCCTCGACAACGTCGCCCGGCTCGCAGGGCACGATGATTTTCACGGGCCACGCGGCGAAAACATAGCCGAGCTGGTTTTTCAGCTTGAGCGTGACATCGAAAATATACCCCTTTTCCCCCTGCTCCAGCCTGTAGTTCCTGAAATACACCTTGTACGAAACTTCCGTGTCGGGAATGGTCCTCACGTAGGTGGTGCTGTCGATATGGCTGACGGCCTCCTCGGGCGCGATGCCCGGCGGCGGGCTCCATCCCCTCGGGTAAATCGTGGACACGAGCTGCGTGGCGTCGTAATTGTCCAGGTCGCCGTCCATGTCCACGTCGATGCCTTCGGGCCAGTCCGCCCCGTCCACGGCTTCAATGTCCACGTCCGCGGGATGGCTCCTTGCAATGTCGTCGATGGCGTTCTCAACCGCGATGTCCAGGGCCTCGCCCGACCGTCCCGTCATGTAAACGAGCGGCCGCAGCGTCCTGTCGGTGCCGCCGCTGGCGGCGGCAAGGCCGGCGACCTTTCCGTAGGGAGGATCGGCCAGGTTGTCCTGGACGAGCAGCCCGGCAAGGTGAATGCCCTTGTTTGCCAGGATTTCGCTTATTTCGTCCGCGCTGTGGTGGTCGGGGAAACCTTCCGGCGTTTCCTCGGGGAAATCCCCTTCCACGAGCAGAACGGCGAACCTGCGCGCATCGCTCCTGTAGCAGGCGCTGCCGATGGCGCCGTCGAAAGCGCATCCCTCTTCATCGGCGGGCCAGGCGGAGCCGGCGCTCTGGGCAATGACACTGTAAAGTGCATTGACCACGCTGCCGCCCTCGAGAGGGTTCGGGCAGAGCGGGATACCGGCGGCCGCGCTTTCCAGCCTGCCGGCCCGGTCCGTCAGCTTCGCGAGCCCGTAAAACGTGTAGAAGCAGGGTACTGGATGAAAACCCCCCGGCATTTCCCATCCTGAAAATATGCCGAGACCCGTTTTTACCCCGTCGAGGCTCATGTTCATGCGCGGAAGAAACTGCGCTGCGAACTCGTCCCTGAACAGGCCCGCGGCTTCGGTCGTGTCGTCGACGATGAAAAAGACGTCGTTTTTAAAGTAGTGGGCCGCCGCAGTGTATACCTGGTACATGCTCCTGCCCTTGTACCACAGGATGAAAATGTCCTCGTCTTCGCCCACTGTTTTGTCAGGGTTCAGGGGATCGCCCGACAGGGAGGCGATCTCCTCGATGTCGGACCACCCGTCGCCGTCGCTGTCCTCGTTGTGAGGGTCGAGCCCCAGCCCTGTTTCCTGCCGGTCGGACAGGCCGTCATTGTCGGAGTCCGTGTCCCTGAAGTCGGGAGTGCCCCAGCCGTCCGTGTCCCGGGGGTAGCTGTCTATGTCGTCGTCGCCGGCCTCTTCGGAATCCGGAAGCGTGTCGTTGTCGCTGTCGAGGTCCAGGTAGTCGGGCAGGCCGTCGCCGTCGGTGTCAATGGGATCGGTGCTGCAGATGAAATCGCCGGCCTCGTGCCGGTCGTGAATCGTGTCCCCGTCGCTGTCTTCGTCTTTGAAATTTGGAATCGTATCGCCGTCCGAATCGAGGTCGCCTTCCACGTCGTCGGGGATGGTGTCGGCGTCTTTGTCGATCTCGAGGCAGCCCGGGCCGTCGAAAGGCGGCTCGATCTCGACATCCTCCGCCCCGTCCGTGCCGTCGGTTTCAACAAGCGCGTCGTCCGATGAGCCGTTTTCTTCGCTGCACGCGTATAATGAAGAAAAGATAATGACGAGGAGGATGACCGGGAGGATTTTCATGGTCCGGGTCAGGCGGCTATTCCCTGTTTCCGAAGAACTCGACCTTGAACGTGCATTCGGTCTCCCCGCTGGCAATGTCGACCCTTGCGCTTCCCCCGAAGTGGTCCTGGGGCATCATGGTTTCTTCCGTTGAAAAGTACTTTCCGTCCATGAGGACCCTGAACGTGTTTCCCGCGCCCACGTTGATGGCCTGGCCCACCCTGTAGCTGCCGTCCGACCAGATTCCGCCCTTGAGGGTGAACTCCGGAATGGTTCCCTGGCCCGGGAAGAGGATCTCCAGCCTCCCGAACTCGCACCCGTCCACGCCGGGCTCGAAATGGTTGACCATGATCGTTATTTCCTCGAACTCGAGCAGCCTGTATGTCTCGAATGCCCCGACCTGGCTGCAGTTATCGCTCGTGATGAGGCCGGAATACACGAAGCTGCCCGACGCGGCATTGCCCCTGGCCGTGCCGCAGGGGAGGGCGTTGACATCGATGATGACATCCTTGCCGCACCCGATAAGAAGCAGTACGAGAAATAGAGCCGGTATGATCCATGATCTAAAGTTGTAAATTCGCATTCCAGTCTCCTTGGATAGGTGTTCAGTAAAGTTAAGTTATTTATATTATAAATATTATAATTTGCAAATAATTTCAAATTTCCCTGTCAGGAATTTGACGAAGTGGAAACGGATCCGCTGGTTGCAGCTGCACGCCCTTTTCATGGCGCTCCAAGGGGGCGCAGCACCAGGCGGGCCAAGCTTGTCCCGCGCGAAGGCGCGGGAGCCGCGCTCGCCCGCAGCTACGGGGGCATGTCTTCTATAGGTTTTATTTCGAGAAAACGCTGTCCACGACCTCGTCAACCCTGTCGATATAGTCCGGGGTCTTGAGGTTTTCATAGGCCCATCGGATGTTGCCCCTGATCCTGAGCGCTGCGTACTCCCTGCCGTAGCCCAGGTTCCTCAGGAGCGCGGCTTTTGTCTTCATGTCCTCGATGTACATGGCGACGCGCTTTTCCCCGAGCGTCTCTTCATGCCAGTCGGGGATCTTGTAATGATACCAGTCAAAAGGCATCGTGTTTCTCCGTTAAGGTTCGAACATGTTTAACTAAACCACGTTTCCCGCTGTAATTCAAGGCCTGCCGGACTATTTCACCATTTTTCTTCCTTGGTGATCATGTCCAGCATCTTGACGATGAGATAGGCCAGCCCCCCGACCCCAACGGATCCGGAGATCAGGTCCCGGATCTGCGCGAACGAGCCAGGGTCTTTTTCAATTTTTTCCTTTAATCCGGATAAGATGGCATCGGCTGAGCCGGTGGGTCTGCTCGTACCGTTCTCCCACCTCGAGACGCTTCGCGTCTCCACGCCGAGAAGCTTTCCGAATTCCGACTGGCTTAATCCCAATTGCGCCCTGAATTCTTTAACATTCTCAACTGTCCACTTCATAATAAACTAATATATGCTTGCCTTGCTTGATAGTCAAGTAGCTGACAAAAAATAGTAAATTGTCCCATTGGATGCATGGTAGTAGTATATCATCTTGACTGAATTTGCTTGATAATATACACAAGAGGACAAATGTTGTCATTATAGACAATCTGGTATTTCTTGATGATTGCACGCAAGGCGCGTCTTTTTCCGGCAAGGCAGACAATTGTCCTGTTTTGTTGTGATTTAATTGACGGCCTTTATAATTCCAATGAAATCCGAAGGCTCGAGGCTGGCTCCGCCAATGAGACCTCCATCAATATTCTCCATGGACATCAGGGCCCCGGCGTTCTGAGGCTTCATGCTTCCTCCATAAATAATTCGCATGGAATCAGCATGGCTGGAGCCGAATTCGCTTGAAATAATGCCTCGAATATCTGCATGGACCTGCTCGGCCTGCTCCGGCGCCGCTGTTTTACCCGTTCCGATGGCCCAGACAGGCTCGTAGGCAATGATGAGGTCCCCGGCCTCTTGCGGGGAAAGACCTTCAAGGCCCCCCTTGATCTGCTGAAGAATGACATCCGTCACACGGCCGGCCTCACGTTCTTCCAGTGTCTCTCCAATGCAGACGATGGGAATGAGACCATGTTTAAGGGCTGCTTTCGTCTTCCTTCTGACCGTTTCATCTGTTTCAGCGAAATACCGGCGCCTCTCCGAATGCCCTATTATGACATAATCAGCGCCGGCCTCCTTGATGAAAGCGCCGGAGATCTGGCCGGTGAACGCTCCGCTGTCTTCCCAGAACAGGTCCTGGGCAGCCAAGGCGATATAGGAGTCCTTGAGAAACCGCGCCGCGGCATGCAGGGCGGTAAAAGGCGGGGCCACGATCACATCGACCTCGCCCGGCCAGGGCAGGCCGTAATGAAGACCCTTGACGATCTCCATGGCCTCGGCGACCGTCTTGTTCATTTTCCAGTTGCCGGCAATGACGGGCGTGCGCTTATGACTCACCTTTCAGCACCTTTCTGATCTCGTCCGCAATGATCTTCCTGATGGCATCGGCATCATGCCTGCCTCCTTCAAGGGGGGCGGCGGCCGGCGGGCCGCCGGCTTTCGGCCCCAGCCCGATGGAAGCGCGTTTCTCGAGCAGCCTGGCCATGTCCTGCGTCGGTATGGTGAAAGGTTTCCCCATTGACTGCGCGTAATACTGGATCTTCGCGATATGCTCGACGAGCTCCAGCCGAAGATAGGCCTGCTCGATATCCGGGCCCGTGGACAGGACCCCGTTGCCCTGCATCATGAAAACGTCTGCCTGGTCCAGGGCTTCGGCCACGAGCGAGCTGTTTTCTTCCGCGCCCGGCATGGCGTAGGGCGCCACGGGGATCATGTCACCGATGGATACGACGGCTTCGGGCAGGCAGGGCCTCAATGCTTGTCCGGTCAGGCCTTGGGCCGTGGCGAATGGCGGGTGAGCGTGAACAACGGCGCTGATCTCTTCTCTGGCCCGGTAGGCGGCCAGGTGCAGCTGGATCTCCGAAAAGGGCTTGCCGATTCCCTCGATCTTTTTCCCGTCCATGTCGAGGGTGATGATCATGTCCGCAGCGATCGCGCCTTTGCTCTCGGACGTGGGCGTGGCCAGGAGCGTGTCCTGGTACTTGACCGAAACGTTTCCGTCGTGATTCGCCCCGAAGCCCCTGCTGTCCAGCTTCCGGCAGATTTTTACGAGATTGTCGATCAGGTATGTGCGTCGATCGCCCATGGCTTAAATTAGTATTTTCCAAGCTGCGTGCCGGACTTGGTTCTCTGCATCTCGTTGAGCTGCCCGAGAATTCTCTCGGCCGCCTCGGCGGCGGAGTCGATTTCCGATTCCGGCCCGCTCATGGTCAGGCGCCCGGTGGCGCCGAAGGGCCTGACATCGATGAGCTTGATCGTGGCCGCCTTCAGGGCCTCGTTGCAGGCAATGGCAAGGTAGGCGGCCGGCGTTGTCTCCATGATCAGGACGGATTCGCCGGCAACGATCATGTTGCCCTTGGACGTGCCCGTGAAGTAAATCGCGTGGTCCTGCTCTATGCCGCGGATGATCTTGTTCGTCACGAGCTTGACCTCGGCCCGGTCATTCTCGTCCAGGCCGGCTTCCCTCAGCACGACCCGGGCGGCTTCCATGACCTCGCCCTGGTCCGGGTGCTGGACCTGCATCAGGCCGAAAATCCTCTCCGTCACCACGGAACCGAGGCGCACCTTCGTGGCTTTCAGGGCGATGTCGATCATCCTGTGGATTTCCATGGCGGGCGCGATCTCCAGGAACAGCGCGGCGTCGTATTCCGCGGGGTCGTAAACCCTGTTGTCCTTGGCAATGAACTGCGCCAGCTGCGGCTGCAGGTTGTCGATGAACGTGAGTGTCCTCAGCTCAAAACCTGATATTTTTCCTTCTGCCATATGTCATACTCCTTTGTTTTTCCCGTTCACTGTCGGGGGCTCAATAGGTGCCCGCCTTTGCCTTTTTCCCGGACACGATGGCCACGCTGGCCGAGGCGCCGATCCGGTTTGCCCCCGCCTTGATCATGGCCTCGGCTTCCTCCTTCGTGTGTATCCCTCCCGAGGCTTTTATTTCCATGTCCTCGCCGACGATGCTTCGTATCAGCTTTATATCCTCGACGGTCGCCCCTCCCGAGCCGAATCCCGTCGAGGTTTTCACAAAGGCGGCGCCCGCGGTTTTGCTCAGTACGCTGGCCGCCACCTTTTCGTCGTGGCTCAGGTTGGACGTTTCGATGATGACTTTCACTTTCTTGGGCTTCGATGCTTCCACGACGCGGCGGATATCCTCGTAGACCGTCTGGTAGTCCTTGGATTTGAGGGCCCCGATGTTGATGACCATGTCGATTTCCTGGGCGCCCGCCATGATCGCCTCCTTTGCCTCGAAGGCTTTTGACTGGGCCGTGGCCGCGCCCAGGGGGAATCCCACCACGGCGATGGGCTTGACGCTGCTGCCCCGAAGCAACCTGGCGGCGAGGGAGATGTTGGACGAGTTGACGCAGACCGTGGCAAAACCGAACTGCCTGGCTTCCTCGCAAAACTTGATCATCTGCTCGCGGGTCGCGTCCGGCTTGAGCAGCGTGTGGTCGATCATGCCGGCGAGCTTGCTTTCCACGCCTTTGGTGATGCCCGGGCTCGCGCCGATGCGCGCGGCGCCAAGCTCGACGATGTTGCTGACGGCCTCGGGTTTCTTGATCACGCACAGGCCGCAGTGCACGCACGCGTCGTCGGAGAGAACGCAGCTCAGCAGGGGGCCTACCTGGTCGGGCGGGATCCCGAGCTCCTTGAGCTTCTCGGCCACTCTCCTGGCTATTTCTTCAACCGCCGCTTCCAGGTCTTTTGAATCATCCGGCACTTACGTTACCTCCTCACTATCTTCGTCCATGCTGACTTTGTCCACGATGCCCATGATCACGGAGTGAAACGGGTCTTCCCACGTGCCCAGCACCTGCCTGGCGGCGTTGCCCTCCTGCATCACGAGCACCGTGTCTCCGGGGCCCGCCTGGACCGAATCGCAGGACAGAAACGAGTCCCCGATGTCGTTTCCCTTTTCATCGATGGGCTGGACGATTAAAATTCTGTGTCCCTCGAAACATGGATGCTTGAGCGTGGCCACCACGTTGCCTTTTACCCTGCATAAAATCATTTCTCGAAGATTTCCTCCTTGTCCCTTATGCCCGCGTCCTCCACGTTTACCTCGTCCACGATGCCCGTTATCGCCGCGTCCACCGGGGCAAAGGGGTCGGGCAGGGCCATGGAAGATTCGCGGGCCATGACCCACTTGACCAGCTGGCCGGGTCCCGCCTGCGTGATGTCGATGGCCGCGATGGGCTCGCCCGAGGGTTTCATGTCATCCCTGAGCGGTTGAATCATCAGTATCTTCAGGTTTTTGATCGAAGGGTCCTTGACCGTTGCCACGACCGTTCCTATGACTCTGGCTAACTTCATGGCTCGGCTCCTTTAGGACCCGTTACAAAATAACTTGATCACTGCGGCCGCATCGGCCGGGCACCTCGCGGCTTACGTCCTCGCTCCCTCCCGCAGCGTACATCGAGTACGCTTTGGTCGGTCGCTCCGGGCGCGCTCGCGATCTGCCTCGGCGGATGC
>JBDRLK010000692.1:0-5931 GCA_043813155.1 Pseudomonadota bacterium
TCGAGGAAAAAGCAAAGCAGTACATCGATAAAATAGAAGAGATGGGCGGCATGACGAAAGCCATCGAAAAAGGGTACGTCCAGAGAGAAATCCAGAACACTTCATATAATTACCAGCTGTCGATCGAAGAGAAAAAGAGAATCGTCGTGGGCGTGAACCAGTTTATCGACGAGGAGGAACATGTTCTTCCCACGCTCAAGATCGATCCCGCCATTGAAAAGGAACAGATTGAAAGACTGGCCGCCTTCAAGAGGGGGCGCGACGCCGGCAGGGTCACGGCAGCGCTGAAGGGCCTGGAGCAGGCCGCCGGCGATCCGAAGGCCCTTCTTTTCGAGGTAATCCTGGACGCGGTCGAGGCCGGCGGCACGATCGGCGAAATCAGCGATGCGCTGAGAAAGGTGTTCGGGGAATACAAGGGCGCGCCGGTGCTGTAGCAGTCGCCACCCCGGGTAGGGGAGCCTTCAGGCTCCCGTTCGATTTCATGGGCGGCTGAAGCCGCCCCTACCCGTGGGGAGAAAGATGGGCGGCTGAAGCCGCCCCTACCCGCGGTTGGGTGTACTGTGTGGTTCAACGGTAGGGGTTTTTCAGCAGGATGGTTTCGTTTCGCGCCGGTCCCAGGGAGATCAGGGATACTTCCAGTTCGGTTTTTACTTCTATGTTCTGGATGTACCTCTTGAGGTTCTGGGGCAGGTCGGCCACTTCCCTCACGCCGCTTATCTCCTCGTCCCATCCCGGCCATTTTTCGTAGACGGGTTTTGCCCGGTCCAGGTCGTAAAACGGAAAGTCGCGTAATGTTTTTCCATCAACTTCATAGGCCACGCAAACGAGTATCTCGTCGAAGCCTGTCAGCACGTCGATTTTTGTCAGCGCCAGCGAGCTCACGCTGTTTATCATCGCGCTTCTTTTCAGAGCCGGGATATCGAGCCAGCCGCACCTGCGCGGGCGGCCCGTCATGGAACCATACTCCCCGCCGGCATCCCTGAGCTTCATTGAAAGCTCTTCGCCCGCTTCCGTGGGGAAAGGCCCCTCCCCCACGCGCGTGGTATAGGCCTTGGATATTCCGATCACGCCGTTGATCAGGAGCGGGCCGATGCCGGTGCCGGAAATCGCTCCCGCAATGCTTGCGTTCGAGGACGTGACATAGGGATAGGTCCCGTGATCGACGTCCAGGAGGGTTCCCTGGGCGCCTTCAAGAAGGATGTGGTTGCCCTTTCTTATTTCCTCGTGCAGAAAAAGCAGCGTATCCCTGACGAAGGGCTCGATCTTGTCGCGGATGCCCCACAGCCCCTCGAAGGACTCCTCGGCTGACGGCATGGCGGCGCCTTCCTTGTCGAAAATGGGTTTCCAGAATGCATGCGTCTCCTCGATCTTTTTCGCCAGAACGTCCCTGCGCAGGACCTCGTAAACCCTTAGACCGCGCCGGCCGACCTTGTCCTGGTAGGCCGGGCCAATGCCTCTTCTCGTCGTCCCGATCTTGATCTTGCCGCTTCGCTCGTCAAGAAGCCCGTCGATGGCCCTGTGAACAGGAAGCACGACGAACGCCGCGCCGGAAACGAAAATCCTGTTCGATTCCACTTTTATTCCCAGCGCCCTGACCTTTTCGATCTCCTCCAGCAGAACATGAGGATCGATCACCATTCCCCCTCCGAGCACGCAGGTGCAGCCCTGTCGCATGACCCCGGAGGGAAGAAGCCCGAGGATGATCGTTTTGTCGCCCACCTTGATGGTGTGACCGGCATTGTTTCCGCCCGCACACCTTACGACAACGGACACAAACTCGCTCATGATATCAACGACTTTGCCTTTCCCCTCGTCACCCCATTGCAGCCCCACAACAGCGTTTACACTCATTGGAGAACCTCTTTTTTTGCGTTTATGCGCAGGCGGCCCTCCAGGGCCGCTTCAAAATAAAAGCGTCCGCAGGTTTTCTGCGGGGGCCGAAGCCCGCGCCATGTGCGGGGCAGAGTGTACTCCGTCCCCGCTCCTTGTTTGGTTAAATATTCAAAGGCGAAAAATCTTTTTCGCCGGTACCGTCGGGCTCGTAAGATGATTTTTCGCTGTTGTATTGGAACCATCTTACCGATCTGACCCCATTGCCGTCGAGATCATAAAGCTTGAATGTGGAAATGGATCCCGCGTCCAGGCCCTTGAGCTTATACGAGGATGAAGACACGCATGAAGTCAGCAGCTCTGTCCCATTGTGGTTGATTTTCTTCTGAAAATTCCTGTGCAGGTGGCCGTGCAGGATCAGTGACGGCCTGCCTCGGATGGCTTTCAGGAACACGCGGTAGTCACTCAGCCCTTCCATGAAGTGCAGCCGCTTGACCGGATGCCTGTAGGGTGGATGGTGTATGAGAAAGACGATAAACCGGCTCTTCAGCTCCGGGTGCTCCAGGATGACCTCGAGCCTCGTCAGCTGCTCGACGCCGACTTTCCCTCCAGCCATGAATGGCGGCAGGCTCAACGCCGAATTGATTCCGACGATTGCAACGCCGTCTCTCAAACGCACATAGGGAAAATTGTGGTCCCACAGCTCGATATCGCTTCCCATGAAAGGAGCGAGGTATGCCTCGAATCTCAACGTGGACTGCGCGCCCTTCGTGTACCTGTCGTGGTTGCCCGGAACCACGGAGATATCACGAGGGGAAAAGCCCGACTGGAGCAGGAGCTCCCTGATCCCCCCGAACTCCTCGCCGAGGGAGAGGTTCGTCAGGTCGCCGGTCACGACGATGTGATCGACCTTCTGCTCCTTGAGGTTCTCCATGAGCAGCCTGATCAGCCGGGGGTCATGCTGAAATCTTCGGTGAAAATAAAGATTGGCGTATCCCAGGGCTCTCTTGCCCAGGAGCCTCGTCAGCGGAACGTTCATGGAGCTGAAAAAATGAAGGTCGGAGATGTGAGCCAGGCGGAACATTGGTTATCAATTGAAACTCGTTACACTGTATAATTATAATTGCTGCAACAATCAATAACCAAAGTGAAATTTCCCGCCCATCGAAGAAGCCCTGAAGGCTTACGAAACGGTCCCGACCCTGTGAACGAGAAGCATGTTAGAGTGCACCTTGGCGGCAAAGGGGTAGCCGGCAACGACCACAACGTCGTCCCCGTCCTTTGCTTTCCCATTTTTCTTGAGCTCGTCGTCGAGCTGCCTGGTCCTGGTCATGAGATCGCGGGCCTCGCCCGCAAGCAGAGGCTCGACACCCCAGTACAGGTTGATTATCCTGAACACGTTTTCATTCGGCGTTATCGCCAGAATGGGTGTCTTCGGCCTGTTTTTCGAGACGAGAAGCGCTGTTTTACCGCTCCTCGTGAAGGCGCAGATCAGCTTTGCGCCGGCCTCTCCCGCCAGATGTGACACGGCGGACGCGACGGCATCGGCGGCTCCCACCGTCGCGGCGCATGGATCACCGGGCCGGACGGCACGGACCACGGGCATTTCGTTTTCAACTTTCTCTGCAATCCTCGTCATCATCAGGATGGCCTCGACGGGAAATGAGCCTACCGCTGTCTCTTCCGACAGCATGACGGCATCCGTTCCGTCGAGTATGGCGTTGGCCACGTCCGAGGCCTCGGCCCGCGTGGGCCTCGCCATGTCGACCATGGAGGCGAGCATCTGCGTCGCAGTGATGACCGGGACGCCGGCATCGTTGGCCTTCCTGATGATCATTTTCTGAAGAAGGGGCACATCCTCAGGCGGGAACTCCACGCCGAGATCGCCCCTGGCCACCATGATGCCGTCCGACACACTGATGATCCCGTCGAGATTTTCGATTGCCTCGGACCTTTCTATCTTCGCGATGAGCGGAGTATTCCCGGAACATTCCTCTATTATTTTCCTGGCCTGGAGAATGTCGTCCGGCGACCTGACAAAGGAAACGGCGATGTAGTCCACCCCTTTTTCAACTCCGAAGCGGATGTCGGCAGCATCCTTTTGTGTAATCGTCTTGAGGCTAAGCGAGACGTTCGGCACGTTGATCCCCTTGTTGTCGTAAAGGTCTCCGCCGATGATCACCTCGGTGAGGACATCGTCGCCGCCGGCCTCGAGCACGCGAAGCTCGATCTTCCCGTCGGAAAGAAGAATCCTGTCGTCTTTGCGCACGTCATCCACGATGAACGCATGCGACGTGGAAACGATGCTCCCGTCGCCGGGAACATCCCTGCGCGTGATGGTGAATTTCTCCCCCTTTTTCAGGCTGACCTTCCCCCGGGCTAATTTTCCGATCCTGATCCTGGGGCCCTGCAGGTCCAGGAGTATGGCGAGGGGCCATTCCTTCCGACCGGACAGGCCGCGAATCCTGTCGATAACAGCCCCGTGCCGCTCGTGGGTGCCGTGTGAAAAATTGAGCCTCGCCACGTCCATTCCCGCGGCCAGCATTTTCTCCAGCGTATCCTCATCCGATGAGGCCGGTCCGATGGTGCAGATGATCTTCGTCCTGTTCCACGTTCTTTCCATTATGGACAGTGTATATCACACAACCATCTTTTCACAAAGGCGTGATTTATGCTTGCAAGTTTGTTATAAATCGCGTGTCATCCCGAGGCATTGATCAAAACGAAGCCGAGGGATCTGAAACAAAGGAGCATGGACATGAAAAGCTCGAGGCTGAGCGGATTTTACAGGAAAACCGTGGAAGAGAGGATTCGCGAGCTCATAGACAAGGGCTTTCTCGAAGAAGGAGCCGGCGACACGCTGCTTTCGGGGGGGCTTACCGTGGAAGGCGCGGACAGCCTATCCGAAAACGTGATCGGCACGTACCGGCTGCCCTTTTCAGTGGCTCCGAATTTCGTGATCAACGGACGGGACAGGCTCGTTGCCATGAGCATCGAGGAACCCAGCGTTGTCGCGGCCGCGGCAAACGCCGCGAGGCTCGTCAGGGAAAACCGGGGTTTCCGCGCCGAGATAGAATCCCATCTCATGGCCGCCCAGGTAGAGCTTCGCAACGTGAAGGATATCGACGCGGCGATCGGGCGCCTCGAGCGGGAAAGAGACGGGATCATCCGGGAGTGCCGCGCCGGCACGGACATCGAGCAGTTCGGCGGCTGCGTAAAGGACATGGACATTCGAACGGTCGACATGGGCGAAGGCGAAAAGCGCATCGTTGTCCATATCCTCGTGGACTGCGCGGATGCCATGGGCGCGAACACGCTGAACACCATAGCGGAGAAAAGCTCCGGCCTCATTGCGTCCACGGCGGGAGGCGAGGCCGGGCTCAGAATACTCACGAACCTGGCGGACCGCAGGCTTGCCAGGGCCGCTTGCAGTATTCCCGCCGGCGTCCTCGGCACGTACAAGGGCGCGGGTGGCACGAGCGGTGAGGACGTGCGTGACCTCGTCATCCAGGCCTGGAGGCTGGCGGACCGCGACCCCTACCGCGCGGCCACGCACAACAAGGGCATCATGAACGGCATTGATGCCGTGGCCGTAGCAAGCGGCAATGACTGGCGAGCCATTGAAGCCGGCGCCCACGCTTTTGCCGCGTCAACCGGCCGCTACCGGTCGCTTAGCACGTGGCGCAAGGGAGCAGGCGGCGAGCTCGAGGGCGAGCTTCGCATGCCCATGGCCATCGGCACGGTGGGCGGCATGACAAAGTATCACGGGTGCGCCGCCCTGTCGCTGAAGTTGATGGAGATAGAAAGCGTCAAAGATCTCGAGATGATCATGGTCAGCGCCGGGCTTGCTTCGAATCTCGCGGCCATGCTGGCCCTGGCCACTGAAGGCATACAGCGGGGGCACATGCGCCTGCACGAAAGGCACGGGGGATAATGAACATGAAGATTGGATGCTAAGGGCCCGTTACAAAATAACTTGATCACTGCGGCCGCATCGGCCGGGCACCTCGCGGCTTACGTCCTCGCTCCCTCCCGCAGCGTACATCGAGTACGCTTTGGTCGGTCGCTCCGGGCGCGCTCGCGATCTGCCTCGGCGGATGC
>JBDRLK010000693.1:0-3923 GCA_043813155.1 Pseudomonadota bacterium
CGCAGGCGTACTTGATGTACGTCGAGGAAAAAAAATGGCCGGCCAACGCAGTGCCGGCCGGCCTGATCCGGTCGCAGCAGGAAAAATGGCGAAACTCCAGCTTAAGGAGGGGCCAGGATATCCGGGCCGTACACGCGAAGATGCTCCTCGTATGTCCCTGTGCAGCGGCCCCTCAGCGGGCAGGATCCGCAGGCGGGCGGCGGCTTGACGTATCCCTGGTCAAGGAGGTAGAGCTTGAGGAGGTCCGACAGGATGTCCGGGGAAACCAGGGCGTCGGGCTGGATTTTCCCGCACACGCACAGTGGGAACCCGACCAGGCTGACGACCCTTCCGCCGAGGATCTCGACCATCCGGGAGTAGGAAGGCGCAACATCGGCGTAGGCCATGTTGGCCGTCTTGGGCCTCACGGGGATGATGCAGAACGGCAGGCCCAGCGTGCCCCGCACATGGCTCTCCAGCCCGGCCATGCCGCCCATGTTCTGCTTCAGGAGGTTGGCGTGGACAAAAACCTTTGCCCCGGCATCATCGAGGAAGCGGGCCGCAGCCAGCGTGCTGCGGCCGCTGCCGGGGGTGCGCGTGATGGCGTCATGCTCATCCGGACTGCTCGAATAAAGCGGGATTGAAAACGTGTCGACTCCCGCGTCCACGAGGCGGCCCGCGAAAGCCAGGTCCCCGAGAGGGTGGCCGCTCGTCAGCGCTTCGAAACGCTCAAAACCGCATCCGCGGGCCAGCGCCAGGATATCGAAGATTTTTGGATGCATGAGAGGCTCGTTGCCGATGAGCCCAAGCCTGCGAGCCCCGGCGTTCCTGTTGCCCTCGAGCCAGGTCCCGATGCGGTCCATGCCCGTGGGCTCGATCGGCTTGCTCTTGCAGAAAATGCAGTCATGGCTGCAGGGGTTCTCGATGAGAAGCACGGGCAGCTTCATCACCCGGGGGCGGCGATGCATGAACCGAAGCTGGGCCGACAGGTCCTTTCTGAATACCCTGTCGAGCAAGGGGTTCGAATCCCGGATTCCCGCCGGCGGTCGGACGGTGTTTTCCGGCTTCGGCCCGTCATCCCGCTGCTCCATTTCCTCCAGCGCCTTTTTCAATACGCTGTCGACCATCACGCCGAATTCGAGCTGCCGCTCGAGCATGTTTCTTACGCCCGTGCCGGGACTGTAAAAGGAGCGAAGGATGCGAAGATTCTCCTTTTTGCTCCTGCGCAGGCCGTCAAATCCTTCCAGATTATCAACGTGCCCGAAGCCGTACGGCTTTCTCAGCCCGGGAAACGCTTTTTCGCAGAAAAGGGCCGCATCGCCGTAGAGCTTTCCGTCCACGTCCACGAGAAGGTCATTGCTCAACATGGTGGGCTCCATGCTGCTTCCCATGTTCTGAAGGCGCGGACCCCTGCCCTCCCCGGCCGCAAGCAGCGCCTTGCGGGCGACTGTCTCCAGCGCGCCCAGGAAAAGCTCCCGGTCTTCGTCATTCCACTGCACTGCATTGGCATAGCATACCTGGACGATTCCGACGCCTTTGCGCGCGAAGAAATCGAAATTGCTCTCCATGAGCCGGGCGGTTTCCGGCGCCACGACCATGTTGACAAAGTGGGGTATCCCGGATTTCATCAATGCCTCGAGATTCCTCTCCATCAGGGCCTGGAGCCGGGCCGGGTTTTTCTTCTTGACGAACCTGCACCTCGCCTGGGTCTCCAGGTCGCCGTCCATGCTGAAAAGCACCCTCACGTTGAAATCCTTCAGGGACCGCAGGATATTTTCGTCGAGAAAAAGCCCGTTTGTCGTAATCGTGAAAAGAACTTCCCTGCCGCCTGCGCGCGCCAGCCTGTCCGCCCTCTCCATGGTCCCCAGCACCTGCCTCATCCTGAGAAGCGGCTCCCCGCCGAAAAACTGGAGCTCGCTGCGGTGCGCGCCGGACGTGAGAAGAAGATCCGCGGCCCTGTGGAGGACCCGTGCGGGCGCGTGTTTTTTTCCGAGCTTTACCTTGCAGTAAGAGCAGCAAAGCTGGCAGGCCGTCGTCGGCGTGACAGCAAGCCTGGCGGGGTCCTCGCGCTCCTCGATGATGGTTTCTTCAATTGTCCTGCGGGGCGCAAGGATGCGAGCAGCCTCACGAACCACGGGCGCGAATTCGTCGCTGCCAAGGGCTTCCAGGTAGCGTTTCTGCACGCCGGGGCACCGGTCTTCGAACCTGCAGCCGCGGCATGCCTCGATTTTGCGGAAATTCGAAAAAAAATCCAGAAAGTACTCGTCCACCTCGCCTTGCGGCGCAAAAGCCGTGTCGATATCCTGGAGCTCGGCCGCAATCGCGCCGGGCTCGCGCCCACCCTCCCCTTCGCCCATGACAACCCTCTCCAGCCCCTGGAAAATGCACAATGGAAACCCGCGCAGCACCACGTTGCAGCTCCCGAGCGCCCGGCTTTTCTCAATATCCGCCGCGATATCCCTTGCCCCTTCGTACCCCAGCGGCTCGGAAAAGGAATCAGAGAGCACGGCGTCGGCCACCAGGATGTTCGTAATCCCGCGGCCCGCCATGTCCTCGATGAGCCTGACCATGCCGCCTGCATTGTCCCTGCACAGTATCGTGTTGATCCTGACCGCGGGCCTCCCGTTCTGCTTCGCGGCCGCGAGCAGGTTTTCAAGACCCGCCTTTGTCTCCCGCAGGCTGCCTTTCACGCCCGTCAGCCTGTCGTGCACGGAAGGCCTCAGGTCGTAAACCGTAAGGCAGACCTCGGTAACCGCGCTTAGCGCCGCCTTGAAGGCGAACTTCCTGTCCGAAAACCTGCGGCCATTGGAAATGACGGCGATTTCCCTGAAACCGAGGCTCCGGCAGGTCTCCACGATATCGAAGAAATCGTGGAGAACGGTGACTTCCCCGCCCGTGAGAACGACCCTGTCCCCGCCCCCGCGGACCAGTTTCAGCCTCTGCTCCAGACCGGGGCCGTCCGCTACCGCGATGCGGCTCAGGATGGTTCGCGGGCAGAAGACGCACCTGTTGTTGCAGCGCAGGGTCACGGTGATGTCGGGCTTCGGAGCCTGTCGGATTAATGCCCCTACTGCGGGACGCGATCCATCCCCCGCGGCGGCGTCGCTGCACCCCATGCCTCCTCGGTGCAGCGCTGCTGCGCCTGCGTCGGCCTGGGGACCGCGCTCCTTGCCACGGGGGCGCCTCGCGTCCCTCGTGACGGGCCGTTTCTCCGACAGGCTCCTGGGCTTGCGCGGTCTTTTCATGGCATGGAGGAGCGGCCCGAGATGCTGCCGAAAAACTTGCCCACCCTCCGGCCCACCTCGACGTTGTTGTGAATGATCTTGCGAAGATGCGCCATCTTCCAGCCCGCGCTTTGAAGAAGCGTGTAGTAGGCGTGAAACCTGTCCGCGTAAATGCTGTTGAAGTTCAGGCCCTCCCTCACGTTGCCGAAGGCGAACCTGCCCGGCCCCGCGTCCACGCTGGACTGGAACACCCACTCTGTCATGAGGTGCACGGACCCGTCCGTGTCCACCATCCACTCCGGGTTCAGGATGGAGGGCTCGACCCGGCTGCGGATGTTCCCGAGCTTGAGGCTGTCCTTCTTGATGTCGCCGGCATACTGTTTGAGAATCGAGGTGACCTGCGCAAGATACGTCTCGATGGCCTGGCGGTTCCAGAGACTGCCGATAGCGTAGTTGATGTCCAGGTGCCTCACGCCGAGAGAATGGACGTGCTCGAAACTCTCCTGGAGCTGCCCGGCTGTTTCCGGCGTGGCCACCATGACCACGTAGAAATCCAGACCCTGCTCGAGCATCAGCTCGATGCCGCGGCGCGTCTCGGCGTAAGGATTGGTTGACTTGTCCCGGGGAATCTTAAACTTATTGTGTAGATCTTCGGTCCCATCCAGCGATATTTCAAGCATAATCGGCAGATCGGCCAGGCGCCGGGCAATGTCCTCATCG
>JBDRLK010000694.1:0-2697 GCA_043813155.1 Pseudomonadota bacterium
CCGCCGGGTAGGGGCGGCTTAAGCCCCCCAACTCCCCCACCCCCCGGGGAGGGGCGGCTTAAGCCGCCCAAGGTGCTGCACGCCCAAGGCCTGCCTGTATGTGGCGCCCCGAGGGGGCGCAGCACCAATTGATACACAGCCTCTAAAGGCTCCCCTACCCGAGGTATTGTTGAGGTGGCAATCACTACTCCTCGATGATCTCCAGAAATTCCCGCACGAGCTTCTCGTCGAACTGGGTCCCGGCCTTGTCCTTCAGCTCCTGCACTGCTTCGGCGTGGGACATGGCCTGCCTGTAGGGACGGTGGCTGGTCATGGCGTTGTACGCTTCCGCGATGGCCGCCACACGGCACTCGATGGGTATGCTCTCCCCGCCGACCTTGTTTGGGTATCCCTCCCCGTTCCACCATTCGTGATGCATGAGGATGAGCTCGGCAACGGGTATGAGCTCGGGCACGGACCTGGCGATGCGGTAGCTGATCTCGCAGTGGCGCCTCACCTCGTGGAGCTCGTCCGGTGTGAGCCGTTCCGGCTTGAGCAGGATGCCCTCCGGCACGCCGGCCAGTCCCACGTCGCGGAATTTTATCATCTGGAGCATGTCCGAGATGGCCCCGGGGCGCAGTCCGGAGGCCGCGGCGAGGCGCTCGGCCAGCTGCGCGACCCGCTGCCATTCCCTGACCGGGTACAATTCCTTTTCCTCGAGCGAGCCCAGGAGCAGGCGGACAAAGGTGCTGCGCACGCCCTTGCCGTGCTCGAGCTTTTCGCGGTACATGTTGTTGTCCGCTTCCTTGAAGATTTCCTCGACGCTTGCCGATGCGTCGAACCCGATGGCGTACCCGATGGATATGCTCAGGGGCACGCGGGGCATGAAAGCGTTGTATTTTTCCACTGCTTCCTGGATCCGGTCGATGATGCGCTCGATGCCGGCGATCTTGGTGATCTTCAGCAGCACGGCGAATTCGTCGCCCCCGATGCGGGCCACCACGTCGTCGCCGCGGAAGCAATCCTTGATCATGTCCGACGCGGTGATGAGCAGCCTGTCCCCCATGTCGTGGCCCAGCGTGTCGTTGATGAGCTTGAGCCCGTCGATATCGAACACGATAATCCCGAGAGGCGGACTGGCCCTTCTCATCTGCTGTTCGAAAAAGGTCCGGTTGCGCAGCCCCGTGAGCGTGTCGTGGAGGCTGAGATACATCAGCCTGTCCTCCGCGCGCTTCCGCTCGGTGATGTCGTTTCCAACGCAAAGCACGCCGGTCAGCAGGTTGTTCCTGTTGTAGATGGCCTTGTTCGTCCACGAGACAAAAACCCGCTCGCCCCCCCTTTTCATGTTTTCGTTTTCATTTATCTTGTAATTCGAAGGGGCGTTGCAGATGTCGTCGATCACCTGCTCCAGGTCCCTGCCCGATGTTTCCGCCCGGGGAACGATGGTGCCGATAACGCTCCGGCCCAGGATCTCGTCCTCCGCGTACCCGAAGAATCTCTGGGCATACTCGTTGAAAAACGTCACGTTGCCCTTCTGGTCCATGCGCATGATGATGCTGCCCGAGCCCTCCACGAGCTCGCGGTAGCGGCGCTCGCTTTTGTGCAGCTGCCGCACGCGTTTTCGAAGGTGCGTGAGCTCCTTGAGAAGCCGGGTCTTTGGCTTGTCCCTGTCTTTCATCTCTTCGCGCGCGTTCGGTTTCCGGCGCACTGACGGTGCATAGTGCAATTGTACCATGTGCGCTGACGAATTAGTAGGGATCAGCAGTGAAAATCCCTGATCAAGAGCGGATGAATCCGCCGGGACCTTGACTGATAGCCGTACACGGTCATACTGATACGTGACCATGAAGGATTTGCTGTTCTGGCTGTACATGGCCAATGCGATCGTACTGATCACCCACGAGATCGATTCGGCCTACTGGAAAGAGTGGGAGCTGTTCAGGCTGCCGGGCGGTCCCGGCGGCTTCCTGCTGCTCCACGTTCCCATGCTGCTGCTCATCCTGTACGGGCTCGTGCTCGTTTACACCGAAAGCCTTGCAGGCCTGGTAATTTCCCTGGTCCTGTGCGGCGGCGGCCTGTTCGCATTTTCGATCCACACGGTCTTTCTCAAGAAAGGCGACGGCCGGTTTGACGCGCCCGTATCGAAGCTTCTTCTCCGGTTAACGTTGCTGATCTCTTTGACACAGGCGGGCGTAACGATTTATATTCTGGTGTAACCATGGCACATGCCGATATCGACCAGCTGCTCAATGTCCTCATCGCGCTGGCGCAGGACCTTCTTGCGGAACACGGGGAGTTCATCCCCTTCGGCGCGTCCATGAGCACGGACGGCGAGGTGAACGCGGCCATGGCCGAAACCGGGGAGGAGCATCCCTGCTCCCAGGAGGTGTTCGACGTTCTGACGGACGGGTTTCGAAAGGCCGCGGACGAGGGCGCGATCCGTGCGGCCGGCATCTGTCTCGACGTGCGCACCACCCCGCCGGGCGCAGTGGTGGAGGTGGACGCCATCTGCACGCGCCTCGAGCACGAGGGCGGCGAGGTCGTGGACGCTTTCCTTCCCTATCACAGGGACGAAGCCGGGGAGATCACGTACGGAAAGCTGTTCGCTGCCGCGGGCGAGCGGTCGGTCTTCGGGAGCGACATCGCCGACCCCGAGCAGCAGAATTGACGTGATGCAATGACAGGCCACTACAGGCTGCGATGAAAAGCAGGAGAGGC
>JBDRLK010000695.1:0-6388 GCA_043813155.1 Pseudomonadota bacterium
CCGTCGGCGGGAATACACGCGAAACGCAGGTGAAGGTCCCCATTCCACTCGTCGATCCACAACAGGCCGTATTCGTATCCATTCCACGCGAGGGCGGGCCAAATATTTACATGGGCCATGAGCCGGTCGCTCGAGCCCTCGGTGTCCGTAAGCCTTATATCAGGCGCCAGTATCGCGCCGTCGGGCGACAGCCGGGCCATGAAGATTTCCACGTTGTAGTCCCCGTCCCTCCACTCCTGCCAGGCCACGCCGAGCTCGCTTCCGGTCCAGGCCAGGCTGGGGTTGAGCGATGATTGATCCTCGCTGTTGGTAAGCTTGACAACGTCCCCGACCCTGGTCCCGTCGCTCGCGTCTTCGCTGTCCCCGGCCAGGCTGGTCATGCCGCACGCGGCCGCGGCCATGCATGAGAAAACAATAGCACTTTGTGCTGTCTGACAGGCTTCATCTTTTCATCAGGGCTCCGAGACAAGGACGTCGTCGACGTAGGCGCCGAATTTGGCATCGCTGCCGTTGCTTCCGAACCCGAAGCCGAGCTGTATGCGGTCGCCGGCATAGGCCGACAGGTCGACGGTCATCAGGTTCCACGTGTTCCAGCCTGTCGTATCGCTCGTCCAGACCGGCTCGCCCCTGGCCTCATCGTCGTAGGGCGGTATGGGATCGGCAAGCAGCGTCCAGCCCGGGTCGCCCTCGCGCCGGACCCAGCAGTTCATTCCATCGCTGCCTACGACGCTGAGCCACAGCTGGAAGGTGAGCATTGGCGAGGCGGCTATGGCCAGGTCGATGACCGGGGAGACGGCCATGCTGGTGAAAAAGTCCTGGTTGTTGGAGTAGGAATCGCCAAGCATGGTCGCCAGGCAGTTCATGCTGAAAAAAGCTTGCGCCGGCTCTGCCCAGTGGCTGCCCGGGGCTCCGACCTCCCAGTCCCCGGTCAGGCTCCAGGACGCGGACGCGCCGGCCGGGTCCTCGAAGTCCTCGTAGAAGTAGCGTAGCTGGCCGGTGCAGTCCGAAACATCGTATTGGCAGCCGCCGCCGCAGGCAAGGTCCCCCCCGCCCGTGTAACCGATGGAGCTGCAGGTCCGGCCGTTGAGATCGTCGCCGTCGCAGGCCTCGTCGCACTCGATGATGCCGTTGCCGCAGACCGGCCCGCCCGTGCACCGGCTGAAATCGAGCGTGCAGTCGGCCGCGCAGCTCATGACGCCCCCGGTATAGCAGTCGTCCAGGCAGCTCGCGCCCGCGAGATCGCCGCCGTCGCATTCCTCGCCCACGCCGGGCTCGGCGATGCCGTTGCCGCAGACATCCTCGATAATGCAGCTCGACGCGCAGCCGTCGCCGTCAACAGTGTTGCCGTCATCGCAGAACTCGTCGCAGTCCAGGCGGCCGTTGCCGCAGCGCTCCCCGCGGCAGTCCTGATCGCAGCCGTCGCAGGGCACAAGGTTGCCGTCGTCGCACTCCTCGCCAGGATCCTCGATGCCGTCGCCGCAGCCTGTAGCGCGGCGGCAATCATCCGTGTCGAACCGGCAGAAGGGTGCGCAGCTCAGGTCCCCGCCCGCAAAGCCGAGGCCAACACAGGTCCGGCCCCCGAGGTTGGCGCCATCGCAGTCCTCGCCGCCTTCAATGGTCCCGTTGCCGCAATCAGCGGGCGCGATGCAGTCCGACGCGTCGAGGCGGCAGGTGGCGGTGCAATGCAGCACGCCCCCGGCATAGCCCAGGCTCTCGCAGGTCTCACCCTGGAGCAGGTCGCTGTCGCAATCCTCCCCGGGCTCGAGCAAACGGTTGCCGCACACAGCGCCGCTGTCGCCTCCGCCATGGCGGTCCCAGAAACCCGTTCGCGCGCCGCAGCCGAGGGCTGCAGCCGTCAAGCTCAGGATGATAAGCCGGCAAACGCTGCCGGGAATTCGTGAAGTCATGCTCGGGTTATCCTTCCATACAGACTATGCAGCAAGGCTGCAGCCGCAACCCCCTCCATCATCGTCGGTGGGCGGACCGGTGTCAATGGGAATATCGGTCGCAGGGTCGGCCGCGGCATCGTCGGCAGCCGGATCAACGGGAAGGTCCGCCGGCATGTCCAAGCCCTCGGCCGGTGTGTCGACTGGAGTGTCCGTGGCGGCATCAGGCGTGTCGGCCGGCTCAGCTGCGGGCTCGTCGTCCTCCCCGGCCGGGATCGGGTCGACCGTCCAGAACAGCTCGTCGAACCCGCAGTCGTTTTCCACCTTGAGGATGAACGGCTCGCCCTCCGCGCCGCTGAAGGCCGCGGTCCACAGGACCCGGCCGGTCTCGCGATCCACGGTGGCGCCGGCCGGCCCGTCGAGAAACCAGAGCATGGGCTCATGCCCGGCCGCGGCCGGGATGAGCTCGAAATGCGCGCCCTCGTCCAGCTCTGCCCCGGGCGGATCCGTCCCGATCTCGGGCGGGTCGCAGGTCTCGGAGCTGTAAATGATGATCCCCTGGCCCGCGACAAAATCGTCGTTAAACTGGAATAGGGCGCCGTCGGGCGTGTAGGGGAAATACCACCGCGGGTCAAAAGCCGCGACCACTGTTTCCGTTCCGCCGCCCGTGCCTGCCAGGTTAAGAACATCGGTGTAAACAACGTCGTTCCACTGCTGCACGGTGAGCTCGCGAAACGCCTGGAAGGTCATTTGGAAAAACACGGGCACAGCCGGATCGTGAGGAAGCGTGGACACGTTCGCGTTGTTCGCGGTCGCCTGCCGCCTGTCCCCGAGGTCGTTCCAGTCGGCCACGTAAAAGGTAAAAGGACGGATATAGTATTCGTAGCGCGCCAGCAGGGCAAAGCCCAGCAGCACAGATCCGCTCGACACACCGCCCGTGTACGTGGACGTGTAGAAATTACGCACCGGCGCGACAACACGCGGGTCCCACTCGCCCAGCACGGCCCATCGCCCCATCTGCGGCCGGTAGCTGTCGCCGTTGATGCCCCCGCCGCCGACATTGTCGTGGCTGCTATGGTTGTCGATGATCACGTTGTTGAAAAAGGTCCGGCCGAAGCGAAACATGTCGTCCGCGTCGAACACGATCCCAAGCTGCGCGCAAAGAGCGGCAAAGCCCACGGAGATGGCGGCATGGGAAATATCCTCGCCCGGCGACGCGTAGGCGCCTCCCCAGTAGTTCCACATGTACGTATCGCCGCTCCCCGCCGTGAGGTTGGCAGCCAGGTGGCCCGCGAGCCGCGCCGCCCTGTCCAGGTACGCGGCCTCGCCCGTGGCGGCCCAGAGAGCCGCGGCCGTCCTGCCCATGGCGTTCATCTGGTTGAGCGGCATCTCCTGGCCCGCGTACGCGTAAAACGAGGCATCGGCCGGAAAAATGTAGTAACCGGAAGAAGCGCCCTCGTTCCTCCACTCGGATTCGTGGAAATCATAGGTCTCCAAGACGGCCGTGACGAGCGCTTCGGCTTTTTCCGCGTACGTGCTGCCGTCATACGTGGCCTGCGTCGCGAGCCTCTCGTCCGCGGCAACGAAAGCCGCGAACATGGCCATGGGAAAGGTGAGCATGCCGGAATGCACGGCCCAGCACATGGGCTGGGCCGAGTAGCTCGCGGCTTGCCAGCAGGGGTTTGCCGTGCCCGTGTAGTCGGCCGCGCCGCGAACGTCGTCGCGGCTCCCCAGCACGCCGTCGGCGTGCTCGGCGATCTTGTCCAGGTATTTCCTCTCGCCCGTTGCCTCGACCATCTGCACGTAGGCCATCATGACGTAGGATTCGCCCCAGGCGAGCGTGCCGCTCTCGTTGGTCGAGTCCTTGTACCAGTCCCCGTCGTTCGGGCCGGCCGCGTCCAGCTCGTCGAACCGCAGGATCATGCTCACGCCGGGCCGGGCCGCTGCCGGGATCAGCATGGCCACAGCCGTCACCGCGAGCAGGATCAGGGAAAAAACATTCTGAAACCTTTTTTTCATTGTCATCACCAGGCGTTCCATTATAAGATATAATGAAATTTAGTGCACTACTGATTCAACGCAGGCTGGGTGCAATTGGATGCAGTTGCTTGATGGGCGACTGAAGTCGCCCCCGCCCCCGTCGGGTAGGGGAGGCTTAAACCGCAACACCTTATGAAGCGGGTCGCCCGAGCGGCGGCGAGGGCGACAACCTCCCGTCCGCCCAACTGATAAAAATCGCACCCACGCAGGCTGAAGCCAGCGGCTACCGGGTTTATGCTGAATCTGCTTGAAACATGCGTTTTTCTTCTTGCCGTCACCGTTTCTGCCTGCGGCTCGCCCGCGGGCCGGTCCGGCGACGGCGACGAGGCGCAGGGCGAGCAGGAGATCGACCTGCCGGGCGAGGACATGGAAGAGGAGGACGCGGCATCGCAGGACGCAGGCGAAGAAGATGCCGCCGAAGAAGACGCGGGGGCGCCCGAGCCCCGGGAGATCGAGCCTGCCTGCGACCCGGATAACAGGGAGCGCTCGGACAAGGGGGAGATCGCGTTGGGCGACGGGGTCGAGGACGTTCTCGTCGAAGAGTGCGCCGAGCATGTCTACACGTTCGTGGCGCCGGCGGGCATGAAGGTGAGCGTCGCGCTCGCCTCGGACAGGACGTATCCCGTGATGGCGTCCCTGGTCTGGCCCGATGACCCGACGTGGGACGAGCGGATCGAGCGCATCTACTCCGGCTGGAGCCCGGCCGAGACAGTCATCGATATTCCAAGGTCCGGCGAGTTCGTGATCCTGGTCAGGGCAATCGACGCGCTGACCTCGCCGCGCTACGACCTGTCCATCGCGTGCTCCGATGCATGCGACCTCGAGACAACAAGGTTCCCCGTGGTCATGGTGCACGGCTGGACAGGGTTCAGCGAGATCGGCCCCCTGGAATATTTCTACGGCGTGAATGACGACCTAAAGCCGCGCGGGTATCTTCTCTACATAGCCGAGCTCGACCCGTACAACTCTGTCGAGGTCAGAAGCGGCCAGCTTGCCGAGCAGATCGACGCGTTCCTGGAGGAGGGCAGGGCCAGGAAGGTGAACGTCGTGGCCCACAGCCAGGGAGGCCTGGACACGCGCAGGGTGATCAGCACGCTGGGCTACGGCGACAGGATCGCGTCCCTGGTGACCATTGCAACGCCCCATTACGGCACGCCGGTCGCCGACGTGGCCACGGGCGCCCTGCCCGGCCCGGCCGAAGAGGCGCTGTTCTTCCTCCTGAACCTCCTGGGCGCGGCGGCCACGGGCCACGAGCAGGAGGCGCGCGACTCGTTCGAGTCGCTCACCGAGGATTACGTGCGAAACACCTTCAACCCCGAGAACCCGGACGACCCGGCCGTGACCTACATCTCCTGGACCGGCCTGACCTGTCTTTTCGGCATCACCTGCGACGATGTGTGCGATATAGAGATCCGCTGGGCCTACGATCTTATCTACCTCATGCGCGGCGACAACGACGGCATGGTGCCGGTCGAAAGCGGCCAATGGGGCGAGTACATGGGCACGATCCCGGCCGACCACTTCGACGAGGTTGGCCAGCTCTTCGGCGTCACGGGCCCCAACTTCGACCACCTCGAGTTCTACCACGGCGTGGTCGGCGAAATCCGCGGCCGCGGGTTCTGATACAGAGGCGGCAAAGAAAGCCGGCCTGAGGAGTATCTATATCGGGAATATGCATTTGCCGTAGTTGCGGGCCCTTGGCCCACTTGCATTATATCGCGGTTCAGGCACGCAGGGGGCGCGGGGCTTCCATGCGAATGGATCATTTGCATCGCTTGGCGATTGCCCTGATTAATGTTATTAACTGTATAATGAGGAAAGTATAATGCATAATGAGTTTACAGCCATAATCGAGCAGGATGGGGATTGGTTCATTGCCTGTTGCCCCGAGGTTCCCGGAGCCAACGGCCAGGGAAAAACACATGAAGAAGCCCGTGAAAGCCTGGCCCAGGCAATAGCCTTAATTCTCGAGGACAGACGTGAGGAAGGCCTGCGGGGAATTCCGCCCGATGCCATTAAAGACACGGTTACCGTAAAGTGAAACGCCACATCCTGCTCAGGCATCTTCGCAAGCATGGCTGCTTCTTGAACGAGAGGGCAGGGCCCACTCCCTCTGGTGCAACCCGGCAACCGGTGCGGTCGAGGCGGTTCCCAGGCACTCGGAGATACCTGACAAGCTTGTTCGCAAGATTTGCCGCAATCTGTCCCTGCCGTATTCCGCAAACCGGTAAAGCTCACATGTTAAGGGCTCGCGAAATAATAACTTCCCATTTTGAGGCGCATTTCTAACATTATGTTTACCAAGCTTCTTCTGGGCGCCTAGGCGCCCGGCTGGCAAGGCGCGGGGTCCCCGTCACGACGGAGGCATAGTCGTTCTATGTCGACGAGTGACGGGGTGCAGCAACGCAGCCAGCCGGGATGGATCGGCGTCCAGAAGTGGGAAGTTATTTTTTCGCGAGCCC
>JBDRLK010000696.1:0-2001 GCA_043813155.1 Pseudomonadota bacterium
GCCTTTTCGCTTTTTCCAGTACCATCTCCGCCACCTGCACGTGCCGCTGTGCGGGCTCGTCGAAGGTCGAGCTGATCACTTCGCCGTTGACGTTTCTTTCCATGTCGGTGACCTCTTCCGGCCTCTCGTCGATCAGCAGGACGTGGAGCTTCACGTCCGGGTGGTTGCTGGATATGGCGTTGGCAATGTTCTGCAGAAGGACCGTCTTGCCGGCCCTGGGAGGCGACACGATCAGGCACCTCTGGCCCTTTCCGATGGGGCAGAGAAGGTCGATGATGCGCGTCGAGAAATTCTTGTCTTCAAACTCCAGTTCGAATCTTTCGTCCGGGTAGAGCGGGGTGAGATTGTCAAAGAGTATTTTTTCCTTTGCCGATTCAGGGGAGTCCGTGTTCACGCTCTCCACCTTCAGGAGCGCGAAGTAGCGCTCCCCTTCCTTGGGCGGGCGGATCTGGCCGGAGACGATATCTCCGGTTCTCAGGCAGAATCTCCTGATCTGCGACGGCGAAACGTAAATATCGTCCGGGCCGGGAAGGTAGTTGTAGTCAGGCGCCCTGAGGAAGCCGAAACCGTCGGGCAGGACCTCCAGCACGCCGTCCCCGGATATGATGCCGTTCTGGTTGGACACGGCGTTGAGCAGGTTGAAAATCAGCTCCTGCTTTCTCATCCCTGAAGCGCCATCGATGTTGTATTTCCTTGCGGTCGCCGTGAGCTCGGCAAAGGACTTGTCTTTCAGATCTCTTAAGTGCATTGGTTACCTCTTTGAATTGTGGATGTTATGCGGGTATGTAATACCGTTTACGATGTTGTTCCTAACGCGCCTAAAACCTCTTCCCTGTGAGCCTTCCAACGGCGAAGGGGGCATGTGAATCTATATTGTCGTGAGCCCAACGTGAAAAAAGCTTGCAGTCTAATGCCGGTACACGAAATGATTATTGATTAACTGCAGACTTATATAATAACAATTCGCGGTTTGTCAAGAAAAAATGAAATTCTCCGTTCCGATCGTGTCCGTCTGTGCGGCGGATGCCGGACTAGTCGACGATGGTGACGTCCTCGGCCGAGAAGCAGGCGCCCGCGGTATAGGCCGGGTCGCCTTCTTCGTTGGTCGTGTCGGGCGGGTCGGACCACATGGCCATGTCTTTCTGGCAGTCATCCGCAGGATCGTTCAGGTTCGTGCCCTTGTCGCCCGAGAGCAGGCCGCAGAGGGTCAACCCCATGTCCTCGACCACGACGCCTTTGGCGTCATCGACCGTGACCAGGCCCCTGAGAACGCCGCCGCCGGTCCCGGACGCGCAGCTGCCCGGCGAGCCCATGGTGGTCCTGTCCGCGCTCAGCGTTCCGGCCACGATTTCCACCTCCTGGAGGGGAAGCTCGAGCAGGAGCTCTTTATCACCGGTTTCAACGTTTGTCTTGAAAACAGGAATGAGGATGTCGATTTTCTCCTCGCCGGCCGTCCACGAGATGTCGTCGCCCGTGATGGTAAGGTCGGCGTCGGCGGGCTGCCAGGCAGGCTCCTGCATGAACTTGAAGCAGTTCGTTTCAAAGGGCAGGCCTTCCTCGGCCATCGTCCCGGACCCGGTGAACAGGTGGAACGTGCCGTCCGTGTCCGTGGAACCGTCGTCAACGCCGGTCAGATCGATGAGCCAGATGAAGTCGCCGTTGTAAAAGCCTTCGATCATGAGGTTCTCGAGGACTGCGTTATCGAGATTGGCCGGGCTCTGCAGGTCGAAATAGGTCATTCTCAGGCTCGGGTTGAGCGGGTCATAGTCGTCCTCGCACCCCGGGGGAAGCGTGGCTTCTTCGGCCGGAACATCCGTTGAATCCGAGGTGGCGTCGTTGCTCGTGGACTCGCCGTTGCATCCCGTGAAGGCAGCTGCCGGCAGCAGCATCGCGACAAAGAGGAGGAGGAGTCTTCCGTCATTTTTTCTCATAGTATGTCTCCTTTGCAATTATGAAACATCCAAATATAGCCTAAAATCACACCAAAGTCAATGGAGGGGC
>JBDRLK010000697.1:0-6344 GCA_043813155.1 Pseudomonadota bacterium
ACATCCGCATGGCGCGTGAAATGACGGCCGTGCTGGATTCGCTCAAGCACAGCAGCCTCTGGGACGAGAACGCGGCGCTCGTCATGCTGCAGGTCATCCTGGACCGTCACCTGGGCCGGCCGCCCGAAACCTTCGAGTTCGAGGGCAGGACCTATAAGCCTCTCGAGTTTGTCAGCAACGTCCTGAAGATCAACCCGGATGATTACGTGGATTTCATCTCGACCCTGGACATCCCGTTCTACACGCAGGGCGAGTTCAAGGTGCCTGACAACTGGTGGCACGACGATTCCTACTACAACGTGCCGCTCGACGAGTTCTACGGGGCCGTGAAGAGCGCGATCAGCGGCGGCTACAGCCTGGACGTGGCCGTCGATGTTTCCGAGCCGGGAAAGGACGGCGAGAACGACGTGATGTTCATTCCCGACTACGACATCCCCGGCGATCACATCGACCAGCTCGCGCGCGAGTACCGCCTCGCGCACGAGGTGACCACGGACGACCACGGCGTGCACCTGGTGGGGTACGCCGAGCACGCGGGCCACGACTGGTTCCTGGTCAAGGATTCCGGCCGCTCGGCGCGCCGCGGCAAGCACAAGGGCTATTATTTCATGCGCGACGATTACGTGCGCCTCAAGATGCTTTCGTTCACCGTGCACAAGGACGCCGTGGCCGGCCTCCTGGCCAGGTTCGAGAAGAAAAAGTAGGCGATGAAAGGGATGAAGACCGCGACCGCCACAATTCTCCTGGCAGCGCTGCTGGGCGCGTGCAACGGCGGCGGCGCGGACAGTGATGGCGACGCAGACGCGCTGATCGATGCTCCTGCCGATTGGGCGGCCGATGATTCCGTTCAGGAGGCAGCGCCGGATAGTCCCGATGTCATGACCGATAATCCCGACGCGCCGCCGGACTTTTCAGACGGGGACATCATTGAGCAGGGGGATTTAATCGAGGATGCGGCGGAAGATGCGGCGCAGGACGCCCTGCAGGATATCGCGGGGGAGGCCGAGACCCCGCCGGAATTCTGCCCCGACATCGAGGGCGCGGTCGTGTTCAGGATGACGGACGACTTCGTGCCGTCGCCCGAAGAGCCGACCAGGTCGTTCACCCTTCCATGCGAAGGCGGTCTTGTCTTCGGCAGCGTGGTCATCGAGCTCGACCTGACTCACGGCGGCTGGTTCGAGCCCGAGCCCGACGGCACGCACGGCATCTTTCAATTTCAGCGCGGCACGCGGTGGAGGAGCAATCTTTTCGGCTTCATGACCATGTTTGGGCCGCCGCAGAACGAGGTGAAGGTGATCAGCAACATCGATCTCGGCCCTGGCGAGGTTGTGCGCCTCAACCAGCGGCCGGCCCGCTTCTACGAGGGCACGACCTACCACATACGCTACACCTATGACGCTGCAGGCAGCGAGAGGCGCCTCGTCATCACGGACAGCGACGGGGAGGTGATCAACATACACGACGACCAGACCGTCGGCCGGGTCGACACCCTGGACCCGGGATTCGATTTAATCCTGGCCAGCGCGGATTCGGGCGACGAGGGGCCCGAGGTTCCCTCCTACGGCTGGGTCTATGACAATGTCTGCATCCGTGTGCTTCCATAAAAAAAGAGGACTCACGCCAGGAGCGAAACGACATGAAAACCGGCAATTTCCTGGAAACGTTCTTCAAGCTCAAGGAAAACAGCACAACGGTCAGGACCGAGCTGCGGGCAGGCAGCGTGACCTTCATGACCATGTGTTACATCATTTTCGTGCAGGCGGCCGTGCTGGGCGGCAAGCCGCCGATCGGCGCGGGAATGGACCCGCAGGCCGTGGTCGTTGTGACCTGCCTGGTTTCCGCGCTTGGCACTCTGATCATGGGTCTTGCGGCCAATTACCCCGTTGCGCTGGCGCCCTGCATGGGAGAGAATTTCTACTTTGTCACCGTGGCGGGGATGACCGTGGGCGGCATGGTTGTGGGCTGGAAGATCGCGCTTGCGGCCGTGTTCGTGTCGGGCGCTCTCTTTCTTCTCCTATCCGTGTTCAAGTTCCGCGAGATGGTGTTCGACAGCATACCGGATTCGCTCAAGTACGCCATATCGGCAGGCATCGGCGCGTTCATCGCGCTCATCGGCCTGCAGCGGGCGGGGATCGTCACGGCCAACCCGTTCACGGGCGTGGCGCTGGGGGATTTGAGCAATCCCCACGCGCTGCTCGCGGTTTTCGGGCTCGCGCTGACCGGCGTTCTCTTCGTGCTGAAGGTGAGGGGAGCGTTTTTATGGGGAATACTGGGAACCGGCGCGGCCGGGCTGGGGCTAACGTATGTTTTCAGGGCCGCGGGCGTGGAACTGTCCCTGATCGAGTACAGGGGCATCGTGGCCATGCCTCCGTCCATAGCCCCCATAGTCGGGCAGCTTGATTTCAAGGGCCTGTTTCACCTGGCCATGATGCCCGTGATCATCGTGTTTCTCATCATGGTGCTCTTCGACACGGTGGGCACGCTGGTCGGCGTGGGCACGCAGGCGGGCCTGCTCAGGGACGGCAAGATGCCGCGCATCGGCAGGGCGCTCATCGCCGACGCAACGGCCACGACGGCCGGCGCGCTCATGGGCAGCTCAACGGTCTCGTCCTACATCGAGAGCGCGGCCGGCGTGGCCGACGGCGGACGCACGGGCCTTGCCAACATGATGACGGCCTTTCTTTTCCTGGCCGCCATATTCTTCACGCCGCTCGTTGAGATGATCGGCGGCGGCCAGGGCGCGGGCGGCGCGCTCCTGCCGGCCGTTGCGCCCGTCATGATCCTCGTGGGCAGCCTGATGATGCGCGTGATCCCGAAAATCCCCTGGGACGACCCGTCCGAGGCCGTGCCCGCGTTTCTCGTGCTCGTGGGCATACCCTTCAGCTACAACATCGCCTACGGCATCGGCTTCGGCCTCGTGAGCTATCCGCTTTTCAAGCTGGTGTCGGGCAAAGGAAAGGAAGTGAACTGGCTTCTTTACGTGCTTGCCCTGATTTTCGTCGTTTACTTCGCTTTTTTCCGGCACTGAGATTCATCTGAAATGTGGAGTAAAAATCATGCTTAGAAAACTGGTAGTCGGGTTTATCCAGGCCAATTGCTATGTCCTGGCGTGCGACGAGACAAGGGAGGGGCTTGTCATAGATCCGGGCGACGAGGTGTCCAGGATCATGAAGCAGATCGAAAAAGACGGGCTGAAGATCCGCACTATCCTGATCACGCACGGCCACGTGGACCACATTGGCGGCGCGCAGGGCCTGAAGGAAAAAACCGGGGCGCCCGTGTGGATTCACGAGCTCGATGCCAAGGCCCTGCCGTTCGAGCCGGACGGGTTGCTGGAGGACGGGCAGGAGCTAGCCATCGGCAAGGTCAAGGTGTCGGTGATCCACACGCCCGGACATTCACCCGGCGGCGTGTCCTTTCACGCACCCGGCGCCGTGTTCACGGGCGATACGCTCTTCGAGGGCTCCATCGGCAGGACCGATCTTCGGGGCGGAAGCCACAAGACGCTCATCCAGAGCGTGGTGAAAAGGATCTTTCCGCTCGGAGACGAGCTGCGCGTGTACCCGGGCCACGGCCCGCGCTCGACCATAGGTGAGGAGCGCAGGCACAATCCCTTTTTCTCGTAACCGGGTCAGCGCAGCATGTTCGCCAGCCGCCTTTTTTTTCTCTTTTTCCAGTCCCCCTTGTGATACACGCAGCTTATGATCAGCGGAAGGACGCTCGTTGCTTCCGCGTACACCATCTGCTCGAAGGCGGTGTCCACCTTGCCCCAGGATGACGCTTCCCGCAGCGTGGAACCGGAGCAGCCTCCGTCCCGCGGGTCGGCCACGGTGATCTGGACGGCGTACTTGTGCATGTCCGTCTTTTTTCCGAGGAGCTCGGCGCAGATCACCGTGTCCTGGGCGAAGTTTTTGGGCACGCCGCCGCCGACAATGAAGAGCCCCGACTGGCCGGACTTGATCTTTATATGAGTCAATTCCCTGAAATCCCTGACCGAGTCGATGGAAACATGGCTGTCCGGTTTTTCCTCCTGGTGGAGGACCAGGCCGAAGCCGGCGCTCGAGTCGGAAAAGGCCGGGCAGAAAACCGGGACGTCGTTCTCAAAAGCCGCGCGGACCAGGGAGTCCTTTTTTCCCGCCCTCCCGGCCAGATACCCGCCCATGTGCGCGATGAACTCCCGGGACGAGTGGGGCCGGGGCGGCAGGGAGTCGGCAATGGACTTGATCGTGCTGTCGCACGCCTGCAGCTGCTCCTCGTCGATGTACGTGTCGTAAATCCTGTCGATGTACAGCTTTCGCAGGGCGCGGTCGTCGGCCGTGGAGCTTCCCTGGTAGTGCCTGAAGCCCAGGGCTTCGAAAAAGTCCATGTCCACGATCGCGGCGCCCGTGGCCACGACGGCATCGACCATGTTGCTCCTGATCATGTCGACGTAAACCTGCCTGCAGCCGGCTGCGGTCGTGCTGCCGGAAATGCAAAGGATGATCGTGCAGCTCCTGTCCCTGATCATCATGTTCAGGATGTCCGCAGCCCGGGCCGTGTCGCGGGCCGTGAACGACATGCCCCTCATGGCGTCGATGATGCCCGTCGCGTCGATGGCTTTTACGTCGACGTGCTTCACGGGTTTTCTCAGGTGATCTTTTTTCTTCATCGAAGCCTCGCAGTGTAATTGTTACTGGCGCCGCAGGGCCTTGGTGCCGAACCTGAAGGTCATCTCCTTGCCGCAGTATTCGCACGTCGCGACGCCCTGGTGCTTGTCCGCCTCCCACTTGAGCTCGGCCCCGCAATTCTGGCACACCGTGACCGGCGGCAGGTGCAGGGACGGCTGCTGCGCCGGCTGGTGGGGAAGGGCCTGGGCCCCGGCTTCCATCTCAACCACGCGCATGGATACCATGACGAGCAAGTCCAGCAGGAAGCGGAGCATCTGCGCGTTTTTCTCAACGCCCACGCGGCTGTAGAACACCGTGCCCCTGGAAACCGTGAAGTTCAGGTCGGGATGGCTGCTGGCGAGCATGGTGCCGCGAAGCTGCGGCGTGAGAAGGGATTGAACGTACTGGGGCGTGTCGCTCTTTATGATGTAGGCCGCGTCAAAAGCGGGGTCGCCGATCGGGATGTCCTGGGCGCCGAAGGCTTTCGTGATCTTGCTGAAAAACCCCTCCCTCGTGACGCGCACGTGGGACTGGTTCGTCATGGGAAGGTAGATCACCATGGAGGTGTAGGTGGTCTTGTTCTTGCCGCTTCCCTGCGTGTAGGTGTAGAGGTACATGTTGAACCCGCCGTACGTGCCGGACACGGTCGGGGCCTTGAACCATCCGCCCGGCTGGAGAATGAGCCCGGCCGCGCGCGCGAAAACGCCCCATGACTTGGCATGCTGCTGGCGCATGACGTATCCCAGGATAAACACGAACGCGATGATGCCCAGAGGGAAGGCCAGGAAGATGAACGTGCCGCAGAGGCTGAAGAAGGTTTCCATTCGGTTCTCCTGGGATGGAGTATCTCAGAAATGAAGGTCTTGTGCAATCCCCCGCGTATTGAAAATGCATCGGGACGAGCCTCTCATTCGTGAAATAAGAGCGGCTTTCGGATCGTCTTACTGTCATGCGATGGATACCCGTCATGGTGCTTGTTTTGCTCGCCGGGCAGGTTTCCTGTTCAAAGGGAGGCGTCAAAGCGGATGGAGACGCCTTGCAGGACGCGGTAGACATTGGGGGAGAGGAGGTCGAGACGGTTGCGCCGGTTTTTCTCGACTGCGTGAGGGACAACCCGGATTGTCCGGAGATCATGATCGACGGGGACCCGCCGGCGGAAATCCCGGGTTACGGCCCCAGCCCCATGCGTGGCTATGCCGACCCTTCCATTCGCCTGGACCCGGTCACGGACAGGCTGTGGATGGCCTATTCCTTTGTGGATCTGCACGTCGTTCCTCCCGATATTCCGGGCGGCGCCCCGGTTATCGACACGGCCGTGAGCGTGCACCTGGCATTCAGCGAGGACAGGGGAAACTCGTGGACGTTCTACGGGGACATCCGGCCGTCCATGGCCGAGACCGACGCGGGGCCGGGCGGCGGGCAGGGCTACGGCATCCGCGAGGTTTCGACCATGACGCCTTTCGCGTCGGGCGAGGGAGAAGATGAGGTCCATGCGTGGTACGGGATGCATCTTCGCTACCATGAGCCGGCGGGAGGCGGGCAAAACCGCCTGGCCGACAGCTTTCATTTCAGGCTGACGCGGGTGGACGGGCCGGATGGGCTGGGGGATGGGGCCGAGCAGGCCCTGGGCTGGCCCCTGACCGCGACCGGATGGGACGTTGACCTGGACTTGAACACGCTGGACCCGGACATAGGGCA
>JBDRLK010000698.1:0-12307 GCA_043813155.1 Pseudomonadota bacterium
AGGAGGTGGAGAAATGAGGTTTATCAACGAGTTCACGCCGGCCCGCCGCTGGATTGCGGCAGGCATGCTCCTCTGCCTTTGCGCGGCGGCGGGGTGCAAGAAGAAACAAGGAGACGATCCGATGTCCGATCAGATTGCAGAAGAAAAGTCCCCGGTGAAGATGAGGGCCCTGACCATTCCGTCGAAGGGCGCGGACCGCGTCGACATACGAATCCTGTTCAATTCCGGCTCGGTGGACGATCCCGAAGGCAAGGAAGGCCTGACCTACATGACGGCTAAGATGATGGCCGAAGGCGGCACGAAGAAGTATGCCTACCATGAGCTCATCGGATTGCTCTACCCCATGGCCGCCGATATCGATGTAAGCGTTGACAAGGAGATGACGGTTTTCGAGGGCAGGGTTCACAGGGATCACGCGGGAAAATACTTTCCCCTGCTGCTTCAAGTGCTCCTGGAGCCGCGGTTCGCGCAGGATGATTTCACCAGGATCAAGGATGAAACGCTCAACTACATCAGGAAGAATCTCAGGCAGGCGGATGACGAGCTGCTCAGCAAAGAGGCCCTGGACGTGTGGATTTACGAGGACCATCCTTACGGGCACGTGGTCGAAGGGACGGTCAAGGGCCTGGAGTCCATAACACTCGAGGACATCAAGGAACACTACAACAGGATCATCACGCGCGACCGCCTGACCGTCGGGCTTGCCGGCGCGGTTGACGATGAGCTGAAGACGATGGTTGAGGACAAGCTGACCGGTCTCGTTGAAAAAGGCGCCCCGGCCCCCGGCATTCCGGAGCCGGGGATGCCCGAAGGGATCGAGGTGAGGATTGTCGAGAAAACCACGGACTCGACCGCCATTGCCATGGGCGTGCCGGTGAGCCTCAAGAGGGGGCACCTGGACTTTTATCCTCTCATGCTCGCCTTCTCATGTCTTGGCGAGCACCGCCAGAGCATGGGCAGGCTTTTCCGCACGATCAGGGAGGCGAGGGGGCTTAATTACGGGGATTACGCCTACATCGAGCACTTCATCCAGGAAGGCTGGACAACCAAGCCCATGGTCAATGTAGCGCGAACCAGGCAGGAGATGAGCGTGTGGATCAGACCCGTCCAGAACAAGCACAGCCTGATAGCCCTGAAGCTCGCCCTTTTCGAGCTGAAAAAATTCGTTGAAAAGGGCCTCACCCTGGATGAGTTCGATAGAACGAAGGGCTTCCTCATGGGGTACACGCGGGTTCTCGAGGAATCTCTCGCACGCAGGCTCGGCTACGGGCTGGACGATCTTTTCTACAAAACCCCGTCGCACCTGTCGGGGGCGCGCAAAGCGTTCGAAACAATGACCCTGAAGCAGGTCAATGACGCGATTGCAACGAATATCAAGATCGACAGCCTGAAGATCGTCATTATCACGCAAAACGGGGATGTGCTGAAGAAGCAGCTTGCCGACAACAAGGCGCCCGCCTTTGACTACGACACGCCCAAAGCGCAGGCAATCCATGACGAGGACAAGGAAATCCTCAAGTATGACCCCGGCTTCAAAAATGAAAAAATAAATGTAATGCCTGTTGATTCCCTGTTTGAATAAATGGTATAAAATCATATAAAGTAAGATAAAATTTGATCCTGACACATGTTGTGTTCCGGTGTGGCCCTTTGAAGCCGTCTTATAAATATCCCGGGTAGGGGAGCCTTTGGGCTCCCGTTGTACCCAAGGGTGTGCGCCTACATTGGGCGGCTGAAGCCGCCCCTACCCTCGCTTGAGGGAAAAAGGAGAGAAAATGCCAAGGAAAAAGAAAGCAGGCGTGGTGGCCGCTGCCGCCGGCGCCGCCGGCGCTATGAGGGGAGGTGCGCTGACAAGCCAGGGGGAGAGGCAGAGCATTTATTTCCCGAAAGACATGGCCGAGGAGATCAAGGCCGAGGCTCTCCGGCAAGACAGGTCTATTTCGTGGATTATCCAGAAGGCCTGGAGAATCTCACGGCAGAAAATGAAGCAGCTTCCGGGCGCGAACGAGCTCGAGGCTGAGTACAGCCCCCCGAAAAAGAAATAACGGAAAGTCGCGGGGGGGCACGTCTATGTGAGCAGGCACGATGGCGCGAAAAAAAATGAGTATAACCAGGAAAGACGCCAGGACCTCGACCATCAGGGCCAGGGACGGCACGCGCCTCTACTATGAAACCATGGGCGAGGGTTTTCCGCTGATCCTTCTCGACGGCCTGGCGTGCAACGGTTTTATCTGGAGAAGGATGCTTCCCCATTTTTACGGGAAGCTGCTGATCCTGCACCCTCACTATCGCGGCCACGGGAGGTCCTCGAAGCCGAGAACTCCGCAGACGCGCATCATGCACATCGTCGAGGACATCGTCCGGATCATAGAAGAGGAAAAAATCCAAAAGGCCGTTGTGGCGGGCCACAGCATGGGCGTCGAGGTGGCGCTGGAGCTCGCGAACATCCGCTACGATCTCGTCGAGGGACTGATCCTGATCAACGGCGGTTACGGAAGGATCCTCTCCACGTTCCAGGACACCGACGTTGCCATTCACCTGCTTCCGGTCTTAAGATTCCTGGAAAGAAATTACCCCGACTGGGTGCGATTTGCCTGGAAAAATTTTCCGCTTTCTTTCGCGTATAAGTTCGCCCTGCGTTTCCGCCAGGTCAACCCGCTTCTCACGCGGAAGCAGGACCTGTATTTCTACCTGAAGCATATCAAGAGGGTGGACCCGGCCGTGTTCATTTCCCTCCTGGAAGAACTGCAGCATCATGATGCCACTCGATTCCTGGGCGACGTCAAGGCCCCCACGCTCATCATAGCGGGGGAAAAGGACATGTTCACGCCGGTTCAGCTCGCAAGGACCATGGCGGCCGCCATGCCCAACGCCGAGCTCCTGGCAGTCAAGGGCGCGACGCACATTGTCGCCCTGGAGATACCGGAGCTCGTGAATCTCGCAGTCGAGAAATTCATGATCGAGAACAGGTGGATGAAGGCCGGTGAGTAGGTCATGGACGAACGCCTGATTTTCGACATCCTTCTCGCTGCTCTTTTTGCATTATCGGCGATCATTTTCGCCCTTCTGACGTGCATGTCGGCGCCTTACGGCCGCCACGGCCGAAAAGGGTGGGGGCCCGGCATTAACGCCAGGGTCGGATGGGTCATCCAGGAGCTGCCTGCCGTCGTGGTCGTGGCAACCTGCTTTTTTCTCGGGGATCGCAAGACGAGCCTCGTCGCCATCGTCTTTCTTTGCATGTGGCTGCTGCATTACGTGCAGAGGACGTTTGTTTTCTCTGTTCTCATGCGCGGAAGGGACAGGACCTTTCCGCTGCTTCTCATGGTTTTTTCGATTATTTTCAACACGGCCAACGGGTATCTCAACGGCCGCTGGCTTTTTACCTTTTCGCATGTTTATGAGGTCAGCTGGCTTGCCGACCCGAGGTTTTTGACGGGTCTTTTGATTTTCCTTGCCGGTTTCGTGATCAACGTCCACTCCGACGGCATCCTTCGAAGGCTGCGAAAGCCCGGCGCTGCGGGATACGGCATCCCGCATGGCGGGCTTTTCGACTACGTGTCGGGTGCGAATTATTTCGGAGAGATCCTCGAGTGGACGGGCTGGGCCGTCGCCACGTGGTCGCTTCCCGGTCTTGCCTTTGCCGCGTTTACCGTCGCGAACCTCGCGCCCAGGGCCAACACCCACCACGCCTGGTACAGGAAGCAGTTTTCCGATTACCCTCGAAAGCGCAAGGCCATCATTCCGTTTATCTGGTAGCTATCCCGCGCCGGGCATGTACACGCGCCCGATGAAAAGCCATTCGGGAAGGACGGTCCCGCCGTGGCCCTCGAAGAGCTCGGTTTTGAACGAGGGGCCGCTGTTGCCTGCCGTGTTCAGCTCGTCGTCGGGGTTCGGGCAGGAGTCTCCGGAGCCGTTGCACCCGTAATAGCGCAGTCCCACCTTCTCGCCTTCTTCCTCGATCCAGCCCACGAAGATCACGGCATGGCCCGTTCCGGTCGAGCGCGAGAGGTTCACGTAGTCGCCCGGCAGGGCATTGTCCCAGTCTTCCATGTAAAGATTCCTGCCGATGCCCACGTGCTCGAAGGCGTTGGCCGAGCTGGCTTCGCTCGCAACGCCGAAACCCTGCCAGTGCTGGTAAAACTCGCCTATGTCCACGTCGTCCACGGAGAGGATATTGCCGTCTACATCGAAGAGCGTCTCTTCGCCGACCCCGCTGTCCGACTGCCACAGGCGGTAGGCCCGCAGGAAGATCTCGAGCGTGTGGCCCGAGCAGAAGCAATCCGCGCCGCCGGGAAAGATCAACTGGCCGGCGTAGTACCCGTCGTGCACCATGCCCCAGTGCTCTCCGCACTCGTCCCCGTAATAGCTCCAGCAGTAAGGGTAGGTGCCGTCTTTCGGGTAGGTTGCCGTGTCGTTGACGGCCCGGACCGTGTAGAGGTTGAACCCGTCCTGGTCCGCCAGCGCGCAGGACGGCTCGGTTGGCGTGAAATTGATCTCGTCCCTCGCCACCTCGTTTTCGCCGGAGTCCAGGCCGGTGAGCACCACGTTCCGCTCGAAGTTGACGCCTGCAAACCTGTAGGTGTGAGTGCCCCGGTCCGCGGGGATGGGCTCGTCCTGGAGCGGCCATCCCTCGCATTCAAACCATACGGTTTCCACGCTGCCGCCGGCGTCGAACCGGAACGTGACGGGGTTGGGCGCGGAGTCGCCGTCCGCGGGAAACAGGATGACCGCGTACCCGGCGGGGCCCTCTTCTTCCCCGCCCGCGTCCTCCGGGGCTTCGGCTTCGACCGGATCGCCTTCGCCGCCGTCACCATCGTCCACGGTGTCACTCGCCATGCCGTCCGCCGCGGCATCGTCCTGCGCGTCCGCGTCGCCGGCCGACTCGTCGCCGCTGTACTCGCAGCCGCCGGGCCCGCCGAACAGGAAGGCCGGCACAATGGACAGCAACATCATTGTTCCATAAGAGTGAAACATGGTCATCATTGATCTATTCCCTCCGCAAGGTCCTTCAACCCGGCCTCTTCGGTGAACTTCGCGACTGCCTTTTCGATTGCATCCTCGAGGTTCCCCGAGAAGGATCTTCGCTCGAGGATCAGCACGAGAAAGTAATGCTCGATCTGCTGGACAAAGAGAGTCCGCTGGTGGCATGTGACTTCAACGAAATTGGTGTCCGGAGAGTGCGCTGTTTTCAGCTGGCGTATGATAATCGCGGAATAGGCGCCCGCGATCTTGATGTCGTACGTGTCCAGGCTGCCGCAGTACTCGATGGATTCGCCTTCCTCATCGCAGAACATGGAGGCAATGGCGCCGGGAACATCGCTCACGAGAGTTTCGAGGATGGTGAAGAAAGTGCTCTTATCCTCCCTGGCTTCTTCCATGCTCATCACAAGGTATCGACCTTTTCGGGATAGAATGTCGCCGCCCCCTTGGCTTCCAGCGTATTAATCAGCTTCCGGTAAACAACGTCCCTCCTCTCCTTGAGCAGCTTGAACCTGATTTCCTGCCAGACTTCGCCCAGCAGCCTTCCCCTGTTTTCGTAGTTTGCAACATAGTACTGCTGGATATCTTCAAGCGTGATTGATTCCTTGGGAACCTCTTTTTCCACCTGCTGCTCGAGTATTTTCTGTACCAGCACCTTTTTCCAGGCTTTCTCGACTCTGCTGCTGTCGATGTAGCCATGGCGGACGGCTTCATCGGCAAGGACGATATCGTCGATCAGCCTGTCCAGGACCTCGCCGGGCTCCATGCCCGCCTCCGCCGCGGCGGCCTGGACAAGGGATCTGCGGATTTTAATGCCGTCGACCTCGGCAACAACGTCACCCTTGCCGCCGGGCTCGAACAGCACGGGGCCGGTTTCCCTGCCGTTGCAGAATGTGAAAACAATAAAAATGGGAATAATAGCCTTGACCATTTCTTAATAATACTATTTAATTTAGCTGGATTTTCATAGTATTTATAAGATAAAAGTGATTTTTTCGGAAGGAGGAATTCATGGGCTTTCCGGATGATTTAAAGTACTTGAAGTCACACGAGTGGATCAGGGTAGAGGGAGACAGCGGGAGCGTTGGAATTTCGGGCTGGGCCGCCGAGCAGATAGGCGAAGTCGTTTCAGTCGAGCTTCCCGAGCTCGGCAGGGAATATGACAGGGGTGAAGCGATTGGCGCCGTGGAATCGTCGAAAGCCTCATCGGAAATCTACTCTCCCGTTACGGGCAAGGTCATTGAAGTCAATGAGATACTCGATGAAGCTCCGGAAAAGATCAACGAATCGCCCTATGGCGAGGGATGGATTTTCAAGATCAAATTCAAGGACAAGGGCGAGCTGGGCTCCCTGCTGGACAGCGCTGCTTACCAGCAGGTAGTCGATGAGGCCGAAGAAGATCAGTAGGGCCATGTTCATTCCCCACACAAAACAGGACATCGAGCGGATGCTCGAGGCCATCGGATGCTCCTCCATCGACGAACTTTACGCAAGCGCCACGGGTATGGATCCTGTCGACCCGGGTGAGATCAACGTTCCGCCGCGCAGGGATATCGTGAAGCTCTCCAGGCACCTCACGGAGCTTGCGGCGAAAAACAGCGCAAGCCGGGCGGCCTGTTTTTGCGGGGGCGGGGCCTACGATCACTTCGTCCACCCGGCCATGGACCATCTGATTGCCCGCACGGAATTCCTGACCGCGTACACGCCCTATCAATCCGAGGTAAGCCAGGGGACCCTGCAGGCGATTTTCGAGTTCCAGACCATGGCGGCCTCGCTTCTCGGCACGGACGTGGCGAACGCCTCCATGTACGACGGGGCCAGCGCGGCGGCAGAAGCCGCGCTCATGGCCGGCCGTGTGACATGCAGGAAGGATATTCTCGTGTCCAGCGCCCTTCATCCTGAATACCGCCGGACGATCGAAAGCTATTTGCAGGCATTCGGAGGCGAGATTATCAGGATTCCCTTTGATGAAAAGAGCGGCGCCACATCGCCAGGGGAAATTGAGAAGCTGATCAATGACAACGTTGCGGCCGTGGTCATGGGCTACCCGAACTTCCTGGGAGTTATCGAGGACCTCGAGGCAACCGCCGCCGTTGTCCACGCTTCCGGGGCCCTGCTCGTGAGCTCCACGAGCGAGGGCGCGGCCCTCGGGCTGCTTGAAGCCCCGGGCAGGCTGGGGGCTGATATCGCGGTGTGCGAGGGCCTGTCCCTTGGCCTCCCCATGAGCTACGGTGGGCCGGGTGTCGGGCTTTTCGGGTGCCGGCGAAAGCACATCAAGCAGATCCCCGGCAGGCTGGCGGGCAGAACGGTGGACGCGGACGGAAACGAGGCGTACGTTCTGACGCTTGCCATGCGGGAGCAGCACATAAGAAGAGAAAGAGCGACGAGCAATATATGCACGAACCAGAACCTTTGCGCCCTGGCCGTGACCATTCACCTCAGCCTCCTGGGTCCGGAAGGCTTCAGGAAGCAGGCGGAGCTGTGCGCCGGCGCGGCCAGGACCCTGGTCGACGGCCTGGCCGGAATCGACGCGCTGGAGCCCGCTTTCACCGGTCCCTTTTTCAATGAAGTTGCGCTGAGGGTGAAAGGAACGACCCCGCAGCAGCTGGTGGAGCGGCTCGCTGCAAAGAACATGCTGGTCGGTCCGGACCTCGGCCGATGGTACGGCTCACTGGGAGACTGCATCCTGGTGGCGGTAACGGAGTGCGCGAGCGAAGAGGACATCGAGGCCCTCGTGAGCGCCATGAAGGAAATACTGGGATGAAAGACAGGAACATGCATCTTTGCCTCGACGAGCCGGTAATTTTCCTGCGCGGCTCCAGGGGAAGAAGGGGCGTTGTCTTCGAGGGAGAGCAGAAGGTTGCATCCGCGCCCGCCGGGATCCCGGAAAAGATGCTGCGCTCCAGCCCGCCGCTGCTGCCGGAAGTCTCCGAGGCCGAGGTGGTCAGGCATTTCACGAGGCTCAGCAGCTGGAATTTTTCGATCGACACGGGCTTCTATCCTCTCGGTTCCTGCACAATGAAATACAACCCCAGGCTCAACGAGGCGGCGGCGCGGCTGCCCGGTTTCTCCCGCATCCATCCCTACGCGCCGACGGCCATGGTGCAGGGCGCCCTGGAGCTGCTGTACAACCTCGAGCAATGGCTTTCGAGCATCTGCGGGTTTGACGCATTCACGCTCCAGCCCGCGGCCGGCGCCCATGGGGAGCTGACGTCAATCCTCATCATCAGAAAGTACCTGGAATCCACGGGCAACCCGAGGAAGAATATCCTGATTCCGGACACGGCGCACGGAACGAACCCGGCCACGTCCTACCAGTGCGGGTACAGGACAGTCAAAGTCGCGTCCGGTGAAGACGGGATACTTCATCCGGAAATCGTCGAGCCCCTTGTCGACGAGGATACCGCGGCCATCATGGTGACCAACCCGAACACGCTGGGGCTGTTCGAGAAAAACATCAGGGAGATAGCCGAAATCGTTCATCGAAAGGGAGGGCTCGTTTTCGGGGACGGGGCCAACATGAACGCAATGATAGGAAAGATCAAGCCCGCAAGCCTCGGCATTGACGTGATGCAGCTCAACCTTCACAAGACATTCTCCACGCCGCACGGCGGGGGCGGGCCCGGCAGCGGGCCCGTGGGCGTGGTGGAAAAGCTCGAGCCGTTCCTTCCCGTTCCGCGGGTCAGGAAGGATGACGGCGGTGCGCTGTATCTCGACGAGAGCCTCCCGCATACAATCGGCAGGATACGCAGCTTTTACGGCAACTTCGGCGTCATGGTCAGGGCCTACGCCTATCTGCTGGCGTGCGGCGGGGAGAACCTGGCCGGGATTGCGGAGCTGTCCGTGCTCAACGCCAATTACCTGCTCAGCCTGATTTCCGGCCTGTTTCACAGGCCCTACGGCGGAACCGTGATGCACGAGTTCGTGGTTACGGACAAGACACTGAAAAAGGAGACGACCGTCGACACAACGGATGTGGCCAAGAGGTTGATCGACAAGGGCTTTCACCCGCCCACCATACATTTTCCTCTCGTTGTGCACGGGGCCCTGATGATCGAGCCCACCGAAACGGAGACGCCGGAGACCCTCGAGGAGTTCGCCGCAGCCTTGAGGCAGATCGTTGAGGAAGCCCGCCGGGACCCTTCGAAGGTGAAGCAGGCGCCCTCGACGACGAAAAGAAGAAGACCCAATGACACGCTGGCAGCGAGAAACCCCGTTCTGACTTGGCAGCCGGCTCACAGGGAGAGTGAATGATGACAGCGGTTCCAAGACATCTTACGATTGCAGCGTGCCTGGCTTTCACGGCCTTTGCAGCATGCTCCTCGAATATCGGCGACAGCTGCGACGACAACGTTGACTGCAGTCCGGACGGGGACAGGATCTGTGATCTGTCGCAGCCCGGCGGCTACTGCACGGTTCCCGACTGCCAGCCGGGCTCGTGTCCGGTCGAGGCCGTCTGCGTCATGTTCTGGGAAGGCGCGCACACCCGGACCTGGTGCATGCTGGAATGCTCGTCGGACGGCGCCTGCAGGGGCGATTACTTCTGCACCCCTGGCCTGAGCGAGGTCGGCGAGATCATCGACGACGTGGATGAAGACACGGGTTACTGCATCGAAGCGCCGGGCGAACCGGAGGACGCCGGCGAAGACGAAGAAGTCGAAGAGTGAGCAGTGGCCCGCAGCCAAAAGAGAAAGGTCTTCGACGAAGAATTCATCAGGAAGCTCGAATACTGGTCACTGGTTTTCAAGAGGCTCTACAGCGGCGAGCTCGCCGCATCCAAGCGAAGCAAGGAAGTGGGCAGCGGAATTGAGTTTTCCGACAGGCGGGAGTATCTTCCCGGCGACGATTACAGGTACGTGGACTGGAAGGCCCTGGGCAGGCTGGACAGGACGTTCGTCAGGCTCTTCGTCGAGGAGAAAGACCTCAAGGTAAACATTATCGTCGACTCTTCGGGCAGCATGGAAATCGGCAGCCCCCCGAAAATCGAGACCGCGATGAAGCTGGGCGCCGTGCTCGCCTACATGGTCCTCGTCAACCTGGACAGGGTGTCGCTGACCGTCTTCTCGGAGGGCGTCGGCGAGTTTGTCCCGCCCGCGAGGGGAAGGGCGCGGATACGCAAGATTCTCGATATCCTCGGCGACATAGAAACGGGCGGAACCACGAACCTGAAAATGCTGGCAGGGGGAATCACGGCCAGAGACAGGAAGTCCGGGCTCAGTATCATTATCAGCGACCTGCTGGTCCCCGGCGGATTCGACGAATGCGTCAGCAAGCTGATCTATCACGGCAGCGAGGTGAGCGTCATCAGGGTGCTGGCGGACGAGGATCGCAGCCCGTCAATGCTTGGCGAGCTCAGGCTCGTGGATTCCGAGACAGGCGCGAAAATCACCGTCACGGCCACGCCCAGGATCATAGCCACCTATGAAAAAGCGTTCGTGGACATGAGCCGCAAGCTGGAGGCGGACGCGATGCGAAGAGGCGTGAACTTCGTGACGGTTTTCAACACGCAGACCTTCGACGAGCAGGTCTCCGCGGTCCTGCGGGCGCTGGCGAAGAGGAAGTAGCCGCAGGCTTTAGCCTGCGTCCATCTGTAACGCAACCGAAAGATTGCGCCTGCCGGGTCAAAGAAACGCCCCTCAATCGTCTTTTTCGGGGGATGCGAGGTAGACGTCGTTCGTCGGACGCATGTCCTTGACGGTTTCCCAGACAGATTTGGAGACTGAAACTTTTCCCGGCTGTCGCCCCCCCTTGGTTCCCAGGAGGGGTTTGAGCGAATACAGGACATCGGCCACGCACCTCCATGTCCACCCCTCGGGAAGAACCCTGGAAAGCTTCGATATCTCCTCGTCCGTCGGCTCCTTGCCTTTATTGGCGTAGTGTTTCCTCCAGTACTTTTTAAGGTACGGGGGATTGGCGACGACATAATTACCCTCGGTGTCGATGGCTCCGAAAGGGCCGCGGTCCACGACCTTGGTCTTGACGATCTTTTTGCTTCCCTTGACGTACACGACGGTGCCGCACGGGAGCCACCTGTGGGCAATGCCGCCGCGCTTGCCGTGCCATTTCCATTTCCATTTCGCCTCCCCCATGACCCTGGGGCAGGAGAGGGTCTTTCCGAGCGGGTTGTAGAAAGTAATATAACCGGCGGCCATCCAGATAAGGGTGATTTTTTTCAGGAGGAGCATGAAGCGTTTTAATTTAGTTAAGGCCGAATATTTAGAACTCCCCCGAATAAATTCTTGAGTTGATTGATATTCACGGATTGTACTCGCCATAGTTCAATAATCAAATACATAAATGAAAAAATACATTTTATTTTTATCGAGCCGGTTTATTAACTATCCCCGTTATGTTACTTTTTTAAGAGCAATGCATCCAGGAAGGAAAGAATATGTCCAGGTATGATCACGAGGCCATTGAGAAAAAGTGGCAGGAAATCTGGGAAAGGGAAAAGCCCTGGCGCGCCGCTGACTGCGATACGGGAAGACCGAAGTTCTACATCCTCGATATGTTTCCCTATCCTTCCGCAGAGGGCCTTCACGTCGGGCACCCGAAAGGCTACACGGCCACGGATATCATGGCGCGATACAGGACCATGAAGGGCTTCAACGTCCTGCATCCCATGGGCTACGACGCCTTCGGCCTGCCCGCGGAAAATTTCGCCATCAAGACCGGGGTTCACCCGGCCGTGGTTACGAAAAGAAACATCGACGCCATCCGGAGGCAGATCAAGTCCCTCGGGTTCGCCTATGACTGGGACCGTGAGATCAGCACCACGGACCCGGAATACTACCGCTGGACGCAGTGGATTTTCCTGAAGCTCTTCGAAAAGGGGCTGGCCTACGAGACGCAAGCGCCCATCAATTTCTGCACGAACTGCAAGACGGGGCTGGCCAACGAGGAGGTCAAGGGCGGACTCTGCGTCCGGTGCGGCCACGAAGTCATACGAAAGGATCTTCGCCAGTGGGCGCTCAGGATCACCGCGTACGCGGAAAGGCTCCTGGAAGGGTTGGACGGCCTGGACTGGCCCGAAAGCATCAAGCTGATGCAGCGGGAATGGATCGGCAAGAGTTGCGGCGCCGACGTGCTCTTTCCCGTTCACGATGCGCCGGACGGCGCCGACAGGGACATCGAGGTGTTCACCACGCGGCCGGACACGCTGTTCGGCGCCACCTACATGGTCCTTGCGCCGGAGCATCCCCTTACGCTGGCCCTCGCGAAGCCGGGGCAGCGCGCCGAGGTGGAAAGGTACGTGGACGAGGCCCGGAAGAAGAGCGATCTTCTGAGGACGGACCTGCAGAAGGAAAAAACAGGAGTGTGGACGGGC
>JBDRLK010000699.1:0-4530 GCA_043813155.1 Pseudomonadota bacterium
CCTGCTGAGCATCGGGGACAGGGTCTTCATGCTTGCCCAGTGCATTGTCATTGACATGGAGGAGCTGAAGGAAATCCACGAGGAGACGTTTATCGGTGTTTTTACCGCCCGGGGCGGCGTCGAGGCCGGCGACCTCGAGTGGGCGTGGATGGGCAGGCTCACGGATCATGACGATGCGCTGGCGCTGGGAGGGCAAGTGCTCACGCAACTCGACGTTGCGAGGAGCCGCCGCGGGCCGCTGCTTCTCATTGCAACGCCCGGCACCTTCGAGCCCGAGGAGATCCACCAGGGCTGCCGCGTCATGGAGGTCGAATCCCTCGACCCGCCGCGGCTGAGGAGGGACGGGGAGGGCGATCCTGTTGTGCTGGCTGAGATCCGGGCGTCGGACAACGGCCCGTTCGGGCCGGGCGCCTGCGGGTACGACCCTGCCTCGGACACGGGCGTTCTTTTCGTGACCAGGGATTTTGACCTGGAGCCGCCGGGCTACGGGGTGCTCTGGCACCTTCGCGCCACCGGGATTCACCCGTAGGTTTCAGGGTCAGGGTCAGGGTCAGGGTCAATCATAGTGGTCGTCCTGGGGGCACTTGCCCTTTCCTTTGCTGCAGTAGACGGTAATGGCAAAGTAGAGGGTGCCGGCCGAGACCGTGTGCGAGACGATGTCGCCGTCGCCGGCAATGGAAACGAGGAGCTCGGGGTCCCCGCCGGCCTTGGGCACGCGCAGGATACGGTCAAAGGCAGGGAAGTAGATGTAGCCTGCGTCCTGGGCCAGGCGGTTGCGATGGCGGCGCACGCCCGGGTTGGCCTTGACCGCTGCGAGGGTGACGGGGGAGCCGCCTTTTGTTTTGTCCGCCTTTGTGACCGTGTAGCCATTGCCGCTTGTGCAGAGCCAGTACACGCTGCTCTCGTCGACGATCAGGGCTCGGACCTGCTCCTGCTTGCCGGCAATCACCGTGGAAGGACCGCCGCTTTTCGGGGCTCGCATGATCTGCCCCTTCTTGTCGAACCCGAACGTTGCAACATAAACCGCGGCGTCGTCGATACCGATGGCGGACGCAGACTTCAGGCCCGAGATCAACGTGGTCGCGTCGCCACCCTGCGTTGAGACACGCATGACCTGCCCGGCGTCAGCGTTGGGGCCGGCGAGGTAGTAGAGATTGTCTGCGTCCGCGGCGATGGCCGCGTACCCGGCGTCCGCGAGCAGCTTCTTGTGTTCCTTGCTTTTGGAGAGACTGAAGATGCCCTCGATCGATGCGACGAAAACAGCTTCGCTGTTCATGGCCATGTCATGGACGCGCTCGGTCGAGCCGATCCACTGCGATTTCCCGGCGCCGTCCAGAGGCATGCAGTGCACGAGAAAGCCTGCCATGCCCTCGGACCAGCACACGCCGTCCGTGCCGGAGATCATGTCGCCCCACAGGATGGGCGGCTGCGTGAAAACGACCATGCTCTTGGCGTCCGTGGACACGCGGATTCCCATGTTGCATCGCTCGCGGTCTGTCGGGCAGCTGACAGAAACCGGAAACTTGCCGGCCGTGTCGATCTCATGGGTCGGCTCTTCGAGCATATCGGGCGCGTCGGCTGGTTTTCCTGCCTCTGATTTTTCTTCGACCGGATCAGGGACTTTGTTTTCTAATGCAGCCTGCGGGCTGTTCGATTCGCTTGTCTTGACCTGTTCGCTCTTGCACCCGGTCGTGAAAAGCGAAACCAGGAAGAACATGAGGATCAACCCGATAATTATTTTAATCATGGCTCGAGTATGGTAGACATTGCTCCATTAAGGTTATTATTCGAATACTATATAATGGATTCCTTTGATTTCAACCGTGTGAACCATTTCATGCTGCGCAGGCAGCACCTGGCGCAGGGCACGCGGGGAAAGGGCGGGGACGTGGTGCGCGTTACCCGGGATATAGGCGGGCTGCACGCCACGTATCCCCTTTCGCCATATTTGTCGGCGTTTTTGAGGGTCAAAGGCTTTCGGAAAGAGCAACTGGACAAGGAACTCTTTGAGAAGAAGTCTCTGGGAAGGGTGCGGTTTGTGCGCAAGACCATGTACATCCTGCCCCGCGGCCTGATTGCGCCGGCTTTCGCGGCCATCAGGAAGATGGTGGAAATGCGGGCCGGGGGCTTTGAGAAATACATGGGCATCACGCCCGGGCAGTACGCGGCAGCGGCGAAGAAGATTATGAAGGTTGTCGGGGGTGTGAGCTGTGGTTTATCCGTGAGCGACATCAAGAAGGCGCTTGGAGCGCATCTCAATGTCTCGCCCGTGGTCAGCATGATGTGCGACGAGGGTCTGCTGGTGCGAGGGATGCCCAGGGGCGGGTGGACGAGCAATGTGCATTGCTATCATGTTTTCCGGGATTTTTTCCCTGATGTTGATGTTCGCGGTGTGGGGGAAGAGGAGGCGAGAGAGACCGTGGTTGGGCTGTACCTGTCCACGTTCGGGCCGGTCAGCGAAGGCGATGTTGTGTGGTGGACCGGGTTCGGGAAGGAGCAGGTAAGGGCGGCGCTGGCAAGGCTCGAGAAAGAGGTTGTCGAGGTCGATCTGGGCGGGGTGAAGGACAGGTATTTCATGCTCGAGCCTGATTTCGAGGAGCTGAGGGCAATGAAAATGCCGGGGGGGAGGTCGGTTCTTCTGCTGCCGTGCCTCGATCCCTGCCTCATGGCATACAAGGACAGGCAAAGGTATCTTGATGATGAGCATTACCACTTCATGTATGACAGGAGCGGCAATGCCACCTGGACCATAATGATCGGCGGGAAGGTCGCGGGAGTATGGGATTACAAGGAGCCGGTCGTGAAAATCTGCCTGTTCAGAAGAAAGGCGGGGGCGGGTGTGCTGAAAGAGCTGCGCAGGGAAGCGGTGCGCGTGGGGCGGTTCATTTCAGGGCGGAAGATCGATGTCAGGGTGAAGCAGGTCGGGGGGATGATTCCATTGACCGAAAGACCGGCCGGGGGGTTCATGTCGCCGTTAAAGGAGATGAGATGAGCACCAGGATGAAAACTAAAAAGGCGGCAACAGCGTCGAAGCAAAAGCCGCAGGAGCTGATCGCCTTTTGCGGCCTCTACTGCGGCGAGTGCTTCGCCCACGAGGGGAGGATCGCCGACCTGGCCAGGGACCTTCGCAAGGAGCTTCGGCAGACCAGGTTCGACAAGATTGCCGGGGCTTTTTCAAAAATGTCGTGGTTCAAGACGTTCGAGGACTACCCGCAGTGCTATGACGTTCTGGGCGCCATGGTCAAGGTGCGCTGCAGGAAGGCGTGCAGGGAAGGCGGCGGAAACCCCTACTGCAAGATCAGGATATGCTGCGGGAAGAAAAAGATCGACGGGTGCTGGCAGTGCGAGGAGTTCGCCATGTGCGGAAAGATGGTTTTTCTCGAGGCCGTCCATGGGGACGCCCATATCAGGAATTTGAGGAAGCTCAGGCAGAAAGGCGCGAAGGAGTTTTTGAAGGGCAAAAAGCACTGGTATTGCGAGATCAGAAAATAGGCGGCAGGGCGGCTGCGCGCCGGGGCGGGTATCACAGGAACGGGCACTCTCTCTCTTCGTCTTGTTCACAGAATCCATCGATGCAATCGTAGGATTTGCATTCGTCGTCGTCGGCGCAGGGCGCGCCCGCGTCTTTTTGCGGCCTGCAGATGAGGTCGCTGTCACAGTAAAGATCGTCGGCGCAATCTTCATGGGAATCGGCGCAACTCTCGCCGGATGAAGGGTAGGGCCGGCACACCTGCGAGGCTGTGGAGCAGTACAGGTCATCGCCGCAGGCATAGCGGTCGTGCTCGCAGCTTTCGCCCTGTCCCAGGTAGGGCCGGCACGTGTCCGAGCGGCTGTCGCAGTACAGGTCGTCGGCGCAGGACCAGCTTTCGGTGGAGCAGTCCTGGCCCGCGCCCTTGTAGCGACGGCAGATGTCGTCCAGGCCGCAGTACAGGTCGAGCTCGCTGTCGCATCCGTCGCCGCTGAGGCAGGGCTGGTTTTCGCCCGGCATGTCGGCGCACAGGTCGTCGTAGCATTCGAGGCCGGACAGGCATTCGCTGTCCGAGTCGCAGGGCCGGCCGGCGGGGAGGGTGCCTGACAGGAATCGGTCGCAGGCATCGGGGTAGTCGTCGAAGTCGAGCGAGCAGTCGCGCAGGATCCGCTGGAGCGCGACCAGGCATTGGCCGGCCTGGCCGGCGTCATAGGTCATGACCCCGCGATTGACCGGGTCCTCGACTTCGTCCCGGCAATCCGCACCAATGAACGTGCGGCACAGGTCGATCGAGTACCCGTCGAGGCAGTCGCATTTATCCGCGGCCTCGCACAGGACGGCGCTGTACTGATCGCAATAGTCTTCGAACGGCACCGGCCCGCCGCCGCCGTTGCAGGCGGCGAGAACAAGTAGAAGTGACAAGGTTTTGTATTTATCGATCATGATGATGGGAATCTCCTTTGGTTCTCATTCGTGGTAATCGAATTGCTTCTCATTTATTTCATGATACAATCGTAATATTAACCCACTGTATGCTGATGTGCAAATCCATTTCAAAGAAC
>JBDRLK010000700.1:0-4788 GCA_043813155.1 Pseudomonadota bacterium
CCGAACAGGATGCTCTCGACCAGGTTGTCGGGCAGGGCGAGGCAGTCCACCGTGACAAAGGGGTTCTTCGCGGGAACGGACCGCCGGTGAAGCTCGAAGGCAGCCACTTCCTTGCCCACGCCCGTCTCGCCCGTCATGAGCACGGTCGTGTCCGGGCTCTGGGCCGCCTTGCGGATTTTTTCCCTCACCTGCCGCATGGCCGGCGTATCCCCGAGCAGCCCTTCACGTTCGTGCTCCTCCCACCCCTCGACCTTGTTGCGGATCTTCTCCCTTCGGCGAAGCTCGAGCACCTTGTCGACGATCGGCTTGACGCTCGGCTGCTTGACCAGGTAGTCCTCCGCGCCCTGGCGGATGGCCTGGATAGCGTTCGGGATGGTCTCGAAAGCCGTCATCATGATAAGGACGGCGCCGGGCTGGCGCGCCAGCAGGATGGGAATGATGCGTATGCCGTCGTCGTCCGGGAGCTTGTGGTCGAGCAGGATCGCCTTGTAAGCCTGCGACCGGGCCAGCTCAAGGGCCTGGGCCGCGCTGTAGGCCAGGTCGCAGGCAATGCGGCTGCGTTCGAGCTCTTCGCCGATGGCCCGGGCATACAGATGCTCGTCATCCACGATCAGCGTTCGAAAGCCCGGCTCCTCAGCAGCTCCTCTGCTATTGCCTGTTTCAGCTTCCATCAGGATATCCTCAGCGGCAGGACAACGGATGCGCGGCATCCGCCGCCCTCCCTGTTCTCCAGCGCGATCGATCCGGAGTGCGCCTCGATGATCTTGCGGCACACCGTCAACCCGAGGCCCGTGCCGTTCGACTTGGTGCTGAAAAAGGGCGAAAGACAGTCGTCGGGATCGGACTTCAGGCCGCAGCCCGAGTCCTCGACAAGAACCACGATTTCGCCGTCCGACTGCTTGAGCCGGCAAAAAACTTCGGCGCCTGCCGGGCTCGCTTCCATGGCATTGATGAAAAGATTGAAGAAGACCTGCTTCAGTCCGTCGAAGTCGCCGTAGATTTCCAGGTCGGCCGCAATGTCGCTGCGAATCTTCTTTCCGCCTATTTTCTGCATCCCCATGAGCAGGTTGGCCGCATCGTCGATGACCTCGCGTATCTTGACTTTCGTTATCGTGGCGTTCTGCCGGGCCGCGAGCGACAGGTAATCCTTGAGGATCATGTCCAGGCGCAGTATCTCGTTCGAGAGGCTCGCCATGATTTCCCGCTCCCTCGAGCCTTCGCCGCTCCTGCGCTGCAGCGATTCCAGGGTGGCGCCGATGGCCAGGATGGGATTGCGGATTTCGTGGGCAAGCTGGCCCGCGATCTCGCCCATGTTGGCCAGGCGCTCCCTGCGCATGAGATGGTCGATGCCTTTCTCTCCGGCCGCGGCTTCGCCGGAAGGCTGCTCTCTGAGCAGCACGAGGTAGCCAAGAACCTGGTCGGCCTCGTCGGCCAGGAGCAGCGCTTCGACTCTCGCGGTAACGAGGTCGCCGTTTTTGCGTTTTAATATCGTTGTTTCCTCGTAATGCCCCCTGGAGACGAACAGGAACTGGTGATTGAGGATCGTGTGGATTTCCTTTTCGTCCTGGAACAGGCTGCCGACATCCCTGCCGATCAGCTCGTCGGACGCGTAGTCCAGGATGGTGCGGGTCGCCTCGTTGCACGAGGTGATGTGGAACTCGGGATCGAGCAGAAGCGCCGGCGCTGATTTCTCAAGCGCGATCTGGAGCAGGTGATCCTGGATGGACCGGTCCTGCCTGCGCTCTATCCTGCGAACGTCGCACAGGGCAAAGGGGCCGCCGGGAAGATCGAGCAGCGCGATGTCCGCTTCGAACTCGCCCGCGCCGTCGGATCGTGCGGCGGTTTTAGGCCACTGGACAAGAAGCGCAGCAGCGCTGTCGGAGCCGCGGGCCAGAAGCTCCCTGGAGCGCGCCGCCAGCTCGGCCAGGAGCTCGTCGGGTAAGAGCTCGCCATCGCCGCCGGCTTCAACCCGGCTGACGATCTCGCCGCTGCCGTCCATGAGCAGCCGCTTGATCCTCTTCTTGCCGGCGTGCGGCCGGGCGCGATCCTGAAAATGAAAGGACCGCGTGTCGTTTTCTATGATCTCGCCGATCCTGTTGGAATACATGATGAGGAGCTCGCGCTGCTGCGGGCTGAACGGATGTGTGCCGTTCTTTTCGAATATGATGACGCCGTAGCAGTTGGTCTCCCCCATGGCGGGCACAAAGAGAAATTTGTGATCGCCTATAAAAGCGTCGGCCTGCTCGAGCATGTCTTCGGGCCAGGCCCCCCTGGCCAGGGCAACCAAAGATGAGACCTCGATCACGGAGCGCTCGCGCCAGGCCCTGAAAAGGTCTGTTTCCCTTGCCTGCTCGAAGGTGAAGACAAAATCATTGATCGCGCCCCCGAGAATGCCTTCGAGATCGGCGAGCTCGCGCTGCCTTTCCAGCAGCAGCCCGACCTGGATCCTGACCTCCTTCCTGAACTCGTTGAACACGATCAGGTTGGCGGAGTTGCACCCAAGGGTTTTCGCGGCCCCCCTGAGGATGGACTCCAGGACCTCGTCGATGGATACTGATTTGTCGACCCTCATTGTTATGGTGTGTCCCCTTTCTGCCGAGGCTCTTGACGTGCGCGTATATGTTAACCACGATTCTGCCGGGAAATCAAGAGAGCCCGAGCCCCGGGCGGCTGAAGCCGCCCCTACCCCCGTCGGGCAGGGGAGCCTTCAGGCTCCCCGCGCTTCACGGCTTCCATTTCATGACAAAATTGTCATATTGTTGCGGGTACGAGCGGGCCGGAAGCATGATAAAACCGGGAAGCCGGCCGTGGAACGGGAATTGCATCCGTTATGAGCCGGTACGGAAAAACAGGGAGGAACCATGCAAAGATTTATCGCCTTGATCGGCCTTTTAGCCCTTTGCGGGTGCTATGACAGCAGCAACTCCCGGCACGAAGACGATGCTGCGGATGCGCCCGATGCCGAGGACACGGTGCAGGACGACGCGCGGCAGGACGAAATCCCGCCCGACGTTGCGCCCGATACCGCGCCGCCGGATATCGTGCCCGACACGCCGCCCGACGTCGCGCCCGACGGCCCTCCCCCCGGCCCATACGTGCTTCACGAATGGGGCGTGATATCGAGAGGCGAGTGGGGAACGGGCACGCACGGGCCGTCCCCTGAGGGCATCGGGGACACGGTGGACAAGCCCGTTATCTACCTGTACACGGACGACGGGATGGACTCGCTGGACATCAAGGTATCGTTCGCGACCGGCCTGGCGGACGAGACATGGCCCATGCTTCCGGCCGGGCCCGTGCTCGACTGGAGCGATCTGCGTGTAAGCCGCGGTCCCTGCGAGGCCTCGCCTTTCCCCTATCCCTGGGAAGAGCCCATGTGCGAGATATGCAATCTTGGCAGCTGCGTGGTGGAGGATGCCGACTGCATCACCTTCAGCTCGGGTGACGGCGTGGAAACCACGTCGAAGCTTCTTTTTTACGCCGGCCCGGTCGAGGATTACACCCCGCCCCTGAAGGGCGAAGCGCTCTTTCCGCTCACGGATGACGACGGGGCGCCCGTGGAAATGGTCCTCTCGAACGATTCGGACTGGGAGATCGAGGACATCTGGCTTGTCTACCGGGAGGCGCAGGGCAACTGCCCGGAGCCGTGGTTCGAATGCCCCGTCACATCGGCCCTCCTGGCCTACACGTTTATCGACAGCATCCCTGCGCGAGGGGATTGGGCGTCCGAGCTCAGCGTGGAGTTCTACGAAGCCCCCCTTGACCCGGAAGGCAATCCAACAGGCGAGCTTCCCCTTCCCGAGGAATGGCTCGAGATGGACAAGAAGCTTCACGAGAAGCTGGTCGAGCGCGGCCTGACCGAGGCCGAGTCCGCCGCCTTTGTCGGCAACTGGGTCCAGGCCTTCTTCGGGCTGCTCGGAGGCAATTCCTACTACGTGGAGCCGCTGTACGCCAACGGCGCCTTTGCCATCTATTTCATGGATTCCGAGGACTATGACCTTCAGTTCCGGCTCGAGGCCGAACCGCAGCCGCGCCAGGCCGTGCGCGTGGGCATGATTTACGACAAGCTTCCTGCCTACAACGAGTAGAAGCCATCTCATAAATACCTTTTACTCCCTAACGTGGGGTAGGGGCGGCTTCAGCCGCCCGTGCAACTCCCCAACGTGGGTAGGGGCGGCTTTAGCCGCCCGTGCAGCAGCGCGCCCTCGGCGCGCCAGAAAAATAAACGGGAGGCTGAAGCCTCCCCTACCCGGGGTATTTATGAGATGGCCAGCGGGTCTGTAAATACCGCGTGCGGCTACAGCCCCATGGCGCTGCCGATCGCTTCTTTCTGGTCCGGGCAGCTGTCGCCGTAGCGCTCCAGGACCCTTTTGTAGTCGGGCGCGAGCTCGTCGAGCAGGGCTTCCATCTTATCGCCGTAGGCGTCCTTCGCCTCGCCCTGGAGCCCGTCTTCCTTGTTCTTGCCGTAGGTGACACCGTTTATGATTTCCTGCTTGTTGCGCTCGATGTATTCCAGGCTCTGCTGCTGCGCCGCTTCGCAGTCGATGGTCAGGTCCCGCAGGATGTTGATGACATGGGCGATGTGCGTCACGGCCAGCTCGTCGGGATTCATCTGCTCTGCCTGCCCGGCCGGCTCGGGCGCTGCGTCCTGCCCGGCCGGGGCGGGCGCGTCGGTCTTCCGGCCCGCGGGCGCTTCCGCGGTCTTCTGACCCGAGCCGCACGCCGCGATGAGTAAGGCGGCCAGGAGTGTTGTCAGAATGTTCCTCATGGTTATCTCCTTCCTTGTCA
>JBDRLK010000701.1:0-3700 GCA_043813155.1 Pseudomonadota bacterium
CGTGTGAAGATCATGGCGGCGCTCAGCCGTTTGCGAAGGTAGATCTCCACGATCATGGCGATGGGGATGGCCGGGAGAAGGAAGAACGCCCAGCTGTTCCGGAACTTGAGGCCCTCCTCGTGCGCGAAGGCGTAGCGGTAAACGGCCAGCAGCACGATCAGGACGATGGCGCCGCTGATAAGAAGCGGCCACAGAATCCTCCAGGCGATCCTGAAGAATCTCAGGATCGGGTCCGGCGTCCGGCGCTTCCTGCGCTTTTGCGGCGCCTTCTGCCAGCTCCGGTATGAGTACTTGTCAGCGGCCATTGTTGTTTTCTTGCCGCCATCCCCGTAGTGCGGCCCTTCAGGGCCGCCATGGCGGGGCTAAAGCCCCGCACTACGCGCGGCGTCAGGGTGTCATGCCGATGCGTCCTCGCCCTTTCGGGGCGTCGTGACCTTCACGATGTTAAACGCCTCGTCAACGAGCTCCTTGTCCTCGTCATTGGACGATGAATATTTCGCGAACTTCACCATGTCGCAGGCGACCAGGAACTTCCACAGCTCCGCCTGCGTGATGCCCACGGTTTTCTTCATCTTCATGGACTCGATGATCTCCTCGGACGTGGACTCCAGCGCGTCGAAATCAAACCTGTTGGCCAGGTATTCTCGCATGATTTCCGAAAGATCCACGTACCATATTTTTCGGTCGTCCAGGTCTTCGGGCAGCTTTCCGCGCAGGGCCGCGAGCTTCTCATACGCCACTTCCTCGGGCGGCCGCGGCGGCGGCGGCGCGATCTGGGCTTTCGGATGCCATTTCTCCCAGTTTCTCGCAATGATCCACACGAGCGCGATGACGGCGAAAACGCCCGCCAGCACGGCGAAGAAATACAGGAGGAGGTAGTTTTTCTCGTACACCTTGACGGTCGGCGCCGCTTCCCTGAGCTGCGGTTCCTTTGCGCCCGCGGTCGGGTCTTTTGTGGTCAGCTCGATCTTGCGGCTTTCCAGCTCCAGGATCTCTCCGGCTTTCGTCACTCCGCCGAATTTCAGGGGCGGTATCTGCGCCTTCCCGGGCGTGAGCGCGATCAGGTCGAAAGTGTAGGTGTCCTTTTTCCACCCGCCCTCTTTCTCATCCACCGTGTCCAGGGACTTGTGAATAAGGTCGAGCTGCCCGAAAGTGACCTCCCCCGGCAGGTGAAATTCATGCTCCGGCTTGCGGCGGATCTCGACGGTCAGCCTGACGACTTCCCCCAGGCCGAGCTCTCTGTGGTCGACCCACGTCTTGATCGTTGGCCGAACAGCCTCGGGAAGCGTGACGGGCGGCGGCGGTTCGGGCGGCGGCAGGGCAGGCGGCGCCTCGCCCATGGCTTCGGCCGGCAGGCCCGGCGGCCCGGCGGCCGCATCGGCCGGCGGCTGTTTCGGCGCTTCCTTATCCTTATCCGTATCCGTATCCGCATGCGCGGCTCCGGCGCCGGCGGATAGCGCAAGAAGCAGCGCCGCGGCCGGGAATATGAAAACCTTGCGTCCCACTATGCCCTGATCCTCGCTCTCTTCGCCCTGAGCTTGAAAAATCTCAGCAGCGGATCCATGTACGGGCTGCTTACGTCGATCCTGACAAAATCAATCTTGTTTCGCCTGTAAAACTCGCCCCTCCCGTGTTCCTCGCCTCGCAGCAGCTTCGAGTATTCATTGCGAAAACGCGCGGACGAGGTGTCGATCCATATCGACTCGCCGGTCTCCGGGTCCTCGGCCAGCACAACGCCCATGGGCGTCAGACCCCTGTCCTCGTCCGGCAGGGCCGGCTTTTCCCGCGGGTCGAATATTTCAATGGGGACAAAATCGTGTTTTTTCGCCGCCAGCTTGACGCCTTCCTCGCATCCCTCGCCGATGAAATCGGATATGAGAAACACGACGGAGCGCCGCTTGAGAACTTTCCCGAGGTAATCGAGCGCAACGCCCAGGTCCGTGCCCGTGCCCTGAACCTTTTCCATGAGCAGGCTCAGGACCACCCTGAGCACGTGCTTGCGGCCCTTCTTGGGCGGGATGAATCGCTCGATCCTGTCGCTGAACATGATGAGCCCGACGCGGTCGTTGTTCTCGATGGCCGAAAAGCTCAGCAGTGCCGCGATCTCGGCGATGATGTCCCGCTTGCTCACGCCCCGCGTCCCGTAGCGCGTGGACCCGGACACGTCCACGAGAAGGACCACGGTCACCTCCCTCTCCTCCACGAACAGCTTCACGAACATGTCACCCAGCCTGGCACTGACGTTCCAGTCGATCATGCGGATGTCGTCGCCCATCTGGTACTGGCGGACCTCCTGGAAGGACATGCCCCGGCCCTTGAAGATGCTGTGGTACTGGCCCGCCATGGTGTCCTGCACGTAGTGGCGGGTCACGATCTCGATCTTCTTGACTTTTTTTATGAGCTCCCTTGGAATCATGGAACTTCAATGCCCTCCAGTATCCTCTTGACGATGCTTTCCGTGGTCACCTCCTCGGCCTCGGCCTCGTAGGTGAGTATGACCCTGTGGCGCAGCACGTCCGGCGCTATCTCCTTGATGTCCTCGGGTGTGACAAAACCCCTGTGCCTGAGGAAAGCGTGGGCCCGCGACGCCCAGGCGAGCGCCAGCGAGCCGCGCGGCGAGACGCCGTACTCGATGAAGTCCGCGATCTCGGCCATGCCGAAATCCTGGGGGTTTCTCGTGGCCAGCACGATGTCCAGGATGTAGTTGCGGATCTTCTCGTCCATGTAGATCTTCTCGATCACTTTCCTGGCCTCCAGGATCTTGCCCGGCTTGATGACCGGGTCCACCTTGATCGTGTCCATGGTCGAGCTGCTCACCAGCTTCTCGATGATCTCGTACTCCTCGTCCCTGGCCGGGTAATCGATCTTGGCCTTCATGAGGAACCGGTCGACCTGCGCCTCGGGCAGGGGGTAGGTCCCCTCCTGCTCGATCGGGTTCTGCGTGGCCATGACCAGGAAAGGCTCGTCAAGAGGATAGGTGGTATCCCCGATGGTGACCTGCTTTTCCTGCATGGCCTCCAGGAGCGCGCTCTGGACCTTGGCCGGCGCCCTGTTGATCTCGTCGGCCAGGATCAGGTTGGCGAAGATGGGCCCCTTCTTCGATGTAAAGGTGCCGCTCTGCTGGTTGTACACCACCGTGCCCACGATATCGGCCGGAAGCAGGTCCGGCGTGAACTGGATCCTCTGGAACTTCGCCGAGATGACGCCGCAGATCGTGCGGACCATCAGCGTCTTGGCCAGCCCCGGGACACCCTCGACAAGAACGTGGCCCCCCGTGAGCAGCCCGATGAGCAGCCTCTCGATCATGGCCGTCTGGCCCACGATGATCTTGCCCACCTCCTTCGTGACGCCGTCCAGAAACGTGCTTTCCTGCCTTACGAGCTCCGTGATTTCTTTGACATCTATTGGCATGCTTTTTCCTCCGGCTGATTGATATCTTTTACTGCCTTCTTAATAAACCGTTAATTCTTCTTATATTCCCCATAAACCACCATTAAATGTGTTTTTCTGTGCCATTTTTTTCGATGATGTGGAGGTGGCAGGCTGACGGCTGACGACTGACGACTGACGACTATCCTGTTACTCAGGCATCGGGCGCAGCACAACCTCCAGCTCTTTTTCTTTGCCGGCCCTGATGATTTTCACTTTTATAGACTGATCGATGGGTGAGGTTGCAATGATCCAGGGAAGCTTCCCCGGG
>JBDRLK010000702.1:0-4203 GCA_043813155.1 Pseudomonadota bacterium
GACAAATGCCTGGAAGCTGTAGGCTAATGATGACGCCAAAGCAACACCGGTCAAACCATATCTGGGAGCAAGCACCACGCTTAAAGCAATTTCTGCAATCAATGTGATAAGTGCCGTATAAACGTTTAATTCGGGATGTCCCCGGAGCAACGGTTTGAAACACTATCAGGGGTAATCAGGAAAGAAAAACATCTTTGTCTCGCGCGATACCACCCGCAAACGACAGGCCGATCTGCGCAACCTCGTCATGGAGGATTCCGTCATAGTTTTGCAATCGAAGGCAAGTCATAAAAAATCGCTTCAGAATCTCGTTTCTTTAATCAAAACGGCCTGATACCGCTATGTTTGAGTAAAATACATACCCGCTCCGGTACATGAATAAATGAGAATGGAAGATAAACATCGAGACTTCGTCCATTCTTAAATTTATGAAAGGAGCGAGCTGATTCCATCCCACCCCGATAGTGGTCTGAACCTCGTATGAGGCTCGGGCACCTGCCCCCGCTATTTTGTCACGGATAAAAAGTAACCTTATTAAAGAAAGGTTGGTTATGGAACAAAATGGCCGGCTTTACCGAGCGGCTCCGGTAGTACGACCCCCTGAAACACGCCGAGGTTTCACCCTATTTATCGCACCAGCATTCAACAAAGTCTTTTATATCCTCATGCAGGAGGAAGATCGACTTGTAGTGGTTAAATTCTTCCTGCGCTTTTTTCGTGTATTTTACAAAAATATTGTTGAGCTGTTCGGGGATGTACGGGTAGACCCTCCTGATGTTGGCGATTCTGTGCGGGAAGAATGCCGACGCGTCGGAGTCGTCCACGTCGAATTTACTCGCCGCGCCGTAATCGCCGCGCCGAAGCCCGTGAAACGTTACCTCTCCCTTTCCGGCGAGGAAGATGATCGCGTTACCCATCGACCACACGTCGAAGTCGAGCGAGTGCTGCTGAAGATCGAAGTCGATCCATCGGAAATCGCCCGTTTCCCTGTCGACTATGATGTGATCGACCCTGATATCCCCGTGGCACATTCCCTTCTCGTGAATGTGCTTAATGCCCTCGATCGCGGAGACCATTCTTTTCAGAAGGGCGGGGTAGTGCTGGAAAAAGTATTCTTCATGCGGCATTCTGTACATTGAGGCCAGATAGTCATACAGGTTCGGGCCAGGTATCAGGTCGATCACCCGCACAATGTTCTGTTTCTCGTCTCTCACCGTGTACCCCTGCATGAAGCGCAAATCCCCGCGGGCGAGCTCCAGCAACTGGCTTTCCTTGGCCCCGCTCCGGACACATTTAAAGACAAAAGGCCCGAATTTGAATTTTGTGCTTTCGCTGAACATGAGCTTGATGATTTTTTTTCTTCCATCGTTGAGATCGATGGCCCTTTTCACCCAGAACTTGGGCTGTTCGTCAAGGCCGAAACGCCCTTCGTGCGCGTTGCCGAGCACCAGAAAGGCTTTCCCGCCCAGAACGACCACGTCGCCGTGCTCGATCGCCATGAACTCCGACGTGTCACTGACTATCCGGATTGGACGAATGGGAAAACGATTCGTGTGCTCGACTATTTTCAGGCGTATCGTTTCTTTATCCAGTCCTTCCTGTGCTGTTTCATCTTTCATCATTCGGGCCGATCCTATGCGTGGCTGTCGTATCCCTGCTTTGCGGGAGGCAGGGTAACAGTAAAAACGCTTCCCTTTCCTTCTTCGCTGGTGACCCTGATGGTGCCCCAGTGGTCGTCGATTATCCGTTTCGCGATGGGCAGGCCCAGCCCGGTTCCCACCTTCTCCATGGCTCTGGCTCCGGGAGCCCGGTAAAAGACATCGAATATTTTCGCAAGGTCTTCCTGCGACATCCCGATACCGGAGTCGGTCACGGTCACCACAATGAAACCACCTTCTTCTCGGGCTCTGATATCCACGGTTCCGCCCGGGTTCGTATACTTGATCGCGTTTCCGATAATGTTCCTGAAGACCTGCTCCATCTTCGACGTGTCCGCGTAGATTTCCGGCAGATCGTCAGGGATGTCCGTGTTCACGGTCAGCTCTTTTCTTTCGGCCCGGGAAGCGTTGGACTTGACGATGTGGTCCAGAAGCTCCTTCAGCCGGGCCGGGCAGAAGTGCTGCGCCGACGGGCTCATTTCTATCTGCGAAAGATCGAGCAGGTCGGTTATGAAAGTAAGGAGCTTTTCGATGTCCTCGTCGGCGCGCCTGAGCATGTCCATCTGGCGCGGATTGAGTTCGCCCACGAATCCCTCCAGCACGACGTTGAGGCAGCTCTGAACCGCCGCGAGGGGCGAGCGCAGATCATGGTAGATAACCAGTGCCAGATCCGCTTTCATTTTTTCAAGCTTCTTCAGATTCTCGTATGCCTCGGATATCTTTCTGTTGCTGTTTTCCAGGCGGCTCGTCTCCAGCCTGACCCTCTTCTCGATTTCCTTTTCGATTTTTTCCGCCGTTTCGGAATCTTCAGGCTGGAACAGGGACAGACCTATCGCCAGAGAGGCGAACAGAATGCTGAAACAGCTGCCCTGCCCGGCCGGACAATGCCCGGCCAGAAAGATCACGACAGCCGCAGCTATGAATACGATGATGACCTTGCCCCTGTCCTTTGCCATTTCGACTTCCAGCCTATCCTCCGAGAAATTCCTCGATACGCTTGAGAAGCTCCCTGGGCTCGATCGGCTTTTCGATAAAGTCTTCGGCCTCCAGCGTGAGCCCCTGCCAGTGTGTCCACTGGGATTCGTGAAGATGCTGGCCTACGCCAGTCAGCATCATTACCGGGATGGAGGAAAATTCCGGATTCTTCTTTAACTCGCTGCAAACGTCGTAGCCGTGTTTCTTGTCCATCATCACGTCGAGAATGATTAAATCCGGCCTGATCTCTTTCGCTTTTTTGATGCCTTCCTCGCCGTCGTAAGCGGTGAACACATTGTAGTCCCTGCTCAACAGCGTGACTTTGATCGCCTCGACAAGGTTCCTGTCGTCATCGACAATCAATATCTTCTTGGCGCCGTTCATAAACAAGCACATCCTTTCCTGTCTGCATTCCGGACTGACTTCGATATATCTGTGTCCCTTAGAGGAACTGTTTGAAAAGCATGCGGCGGTCGATCATTTTCATCACACCCTGTCGATGTTCACGACGCACATTTTCTTGTTGGGCGTCCGTGTAAGCATGTCCAGTTCGGCGGAAAAGAGCGAGTTGATTTTCGACGCGGAAACGGACACGGGATAGAACAGCATTCCGGGCAGTATGCCGTCTGTGATTCTTGCCTTGAGGATGACCGAGCCTGTTTTCGAGGTCAGCCTGATGTTCTGGCCGTTTTCCACGCCCAGCTTTTCGGCGTCCTCCGGTGAGATTTCCACGGACGGCGGGTGGGATATGTCGGTGAGAAGCCTGGACCGTTTTGTCCTCGCCCCGCTTCCGAAGTGGTAGAGATGCGACCGGGCGATCAGGTAGAACGGGTATCGTATGTCCGGCTCGTCGTCCGGGATGAGGTACTCCACTTTCGTGAATCTCCCTTTTCCGGCGGGGAATGATTCCGCGTAAAGAATATCCGTCCCGGGGTCGTCCGGGCCGGAGCAGGGCCAGTGCAGGGCTTTGTCCTCGAGGCGGGAGTAATTCACGCCGCCGTAGATCGGGGTCGTCCTCGATATTTCTTCCATGATATCCGCCGGGGAGTTGTATTCCGCTTTTACGCCCATCATGGAAATCAGGTCGGCCACGATCCGCCAGTCGGGCCTGCCTTCGCCCGGCGGCTCCACGGCTTTCCTTATTCTCTGAATCCTGCGCTCGCAGTTCGTGTACGTTCCGTCCTTTTCCGCGAAGCACGCCGCCGGGAGCACTACGTGGGCCAGCTTCGCAGTCGGGGTTAGAAAGATGTCGATCACGACAAGGAAATCAAGGGTGTTAAGGGCGCGCTGCATCATTCTGGAATCAGGGAAGGTCTCGACCGTGTTCGCCCCCACGAGAACCATGCCCCTTATTTCCTTGTTGAGGGCTTTCGAAATCATTTCTATTCCGCTCAGCCCCTCGCTTTCGGGGACCCGGACGCCCCATTCCCTCTCGAAGACCTCTCTCGCCTGCGGGTCCGAGACCTTTCTGTATCCCGGCAGGAAATCGGGCAGCGCGCCCATGTCGCAGGCGCCCTGGGCGTTATTCTCTCTCAGGAGGGGATAGACCCCGGCGCCGGCCTGCCCCACG
>JBDRLK010000703.1:0-9806 GCA_043813155.1 Pseudomonadota bacterium
GCCCTTCAGGGCCGCTACGGGGGCGGGGCTAAAGCCCCGCACTACGGGCGGGGCTAAAGCCCCGCACTACGGGGGGCCCATAAGGCCGGGCCTTGACATTGACATGGGTTTGCGGAAGAAACTATATACAAGAACAGCAACATTCAAACAAAGAGGAAGCCATGAGAAGGATGATTCTTTTACCTGCCTTCGTTTTTCTCCTCCTGCTCCCGGCCGCGGCCTTCATGGGCTGCGACAAGGACAATGACAACGGGGGCGTCACGTGCCGCGCCGACGATTGCAACGCGCTGTGCGTTTCATCGGGCTACGCCAGCGGAAGCTGCGTGGCCGGGGACTGCGTGTGCCAGGGCGGCGGCGAGTGCAACCCCGCGACCCAGATCTGCCAGGCCACGGGGCGGCTCCTGTTCGAAGCCCGGTTCCCGGAAATCGACGGCTCGCAGCAGGTCATGCTGGGGGCGCCGGAAATTCTTCCGGGCATCGGCATGATGGTCGCCGTGGTTGACGGCGGCGGCAACGTGACCGGCTCCATTCTCATTGATTCGGAGGACGGGAGCTTTACCGTGCCGCTCTCAACAGGGCTCGTCGGCGGCGAATCCCTGGTTTTTGCCACGATCCTGGCGCCTTCGGCCACGTCCGACACGGCCTACTTCGCGGTGCTCATCGCGCCGTCCGGGGGCGAGCCGGCCAGCTTCACGGCAGACCCGTGGACCTGGGTGGTTTCGCTCGACGCGGGTCCGGACGTGGGCGACATCACGATTACCGAGGACCAGGGCTCGGGCGCCATGTTCATTTACCTTGTCAACATTACGGCCATGCTGACCATTCTCGATGACATCCTGGGAGGGGACCCCACGTACCTGACCACGCTTGCCGTGGTGTGGGCGCCCGGCGCCTCGTGGTCCTGCGGGGCCTGCTATGCCCAGGCTCCCCAGCAGATCTCGGGCGGCCCGCAGCTTGCCAACTCGATTTTCATCGGCGGCGACCCTTCGGATTCAGGCGCGTGGGGCTACGTGGTGCTGCTGCACGAGTTCGGCCACTTCTTTGCGCAGAATTACTCGCGCGACGATTCGCCGGGCGGCAGCCACACCATCGGCGTGCCCGTGGTTCCTCCCTTTGCCTGGAGCGAGGGGTGGGCCTCGTTTTTCGCGCTCTCCACGTTCAGCCGCTGGGCAGAGGAGCCTGATCCGCTCTACTGGGATATCCAGGGCGGCTCGTCCTTCTGGATCAATTACGGGACTGCGGATGTCTCCGCCGGGTCGGCCATATCGCCGCCGAATCCCGAAGGCGGCATGGAGCAGGACCTGGACGAGAACTGGGTCGGGGTCATGCTGTGGGACGTGTGGGACGGGGCCGACGTTGCCGAGTGCTGCGAGGAGGATGGAACCAACCTGGGCACGGTCGAGGTCCTCAGGGCCGTGGTCTCGGACCGTTTCTTGAACTATAACCGGGGCGCTGAGGGCGCCGATTTCGTGGATTTTATCGACGCCGTGCTCTGCAACAACCCCGGGCTGACCGGGAGCGTAACGGCCACGGTCTCAGGGTATGAAATGTTTCCCTATGACGGGCTGCCGGGATGCCCGTGACCCGAAAGAAGAAGAGAGGTTGAACCATGAACAGAGTGAAAGCCATAAGCATGACGTTCTTTGTTGCCGCGCTTGTCGCGGCCCTTGTGCTTGCCGGGTGCTCGAGCAAGAAACAGGTTTCCTCGTCCACGGGCGAGGCGCAGCCGGCCGGATCACAGGCTGCGGAATCGGGGGGGACGGCGGATTCGGCGAAGCCGATCGAAGCAAAGTCGCTCCCCAAGCACCCACTGACCATGAAGCTCTTTGCGGGCGAGATTGAAGGCGGAAAGCTGGAGCTCGTTGTGCGCGTGGAGATCAACGGCAAGCTGCCTTCCGATCCCGTGCTGAAGATTCACCTGCCTGAAGGCGTCGAGCTCGAGACGGGCCTGGCCGAGGAGGCGCTTGCGCTCAGCGGGGGCAGCGAAGTGATCGAGCGGCGGTTCGTGGTGCCGAACACGACGCCCTCGGCCCGGTTTACCGTGGACGCGGCGGGACCGGGCGCGGGCGCGCATGCCGAGGCCGGCTGGCCCGAGGCCGAGCCCGCGGAGCCCGCGAAAATGCCGGAAACCATTTCCATCAGCCCGGTCAAGCTGCACGGCGTGACGCTCGACAAGGCCATCCCCGTGAAGCCGAAAAAAAAGCCGGCGGAGCAAGACCAGTAATCCCTGCAGGTGAGGTTAAAGCTAAAACGGGCACGAGCCCGAAGAGGTGCAGCGCACTACGTATCCGTTGGCAGGGCCGGCGCCGGCGCAGAGCACGCCTCCATCGCCGTCGGTCGTCACGTCATAGACGGCATTGATCGCGGCCGGGGTTTCGATCCATTCCTTGGAAAGATCGGTTGTCCTGATCCTTGTGATGAAGCCCTGCGTGCCGGCCAGATCTGCGATGCCCTGGTAGCCGTAGGCCCCGACACCGAAGAGGCCCGAGCCGTCGAACGCGAGGCCCGAGTAAAGGTCCAGGTGGGGCGTGACGTCCGGCTCGCCCGCGGTCGAGATCAGGCTGCCGGTCGACATGTTGACCTTGGCCAGCAGCGGCGCGTAAGCCCCGGTTTCCTCCGGGACCTTGAATCCGCCAACATAGGCCGTTTCACCGTCAGCCGCAACGTCATAGCCCATGGCCGAGGTTGTTCCATCAACCGAGAACTTGACCAATGCGTCCGGGACGCAGTGCGGGCAGGGGCCGCCCGTCGAGCACGAGGCGTAGCCGTACCTGGCCACGTAGGCCTGGCCCTGGTGAATGCCCGTCATGTACACGCTGCCGCCATAGGCTGCAATGTCCCTGCCCTCGCCGCCGCCCGTGTCGGCGAGCGGGTCCCATCCGCAGGCCGAGCCGTATCCCGTTGACTTGATCAGCGTGGGCCTCGCGCTGTCGGGCGCGTTGAAATAGCCGTGCAGCCAGAAAAAACCGCCTTCGGATGCCGCAATGCCCCAGAAAGCCTCGTTGCCGTCCGACAGGTCGATGGTGTTGCATCCCACGGCTGATAGGGGATGCTTTGAGAAAGCGCAGTACGCGCCGTTGTAAACGGTGTCCGACGAGGTAATGTGACCGGCCGTCAGCACCTGCGAGCCCACGGCCACCCTGGCGCCATGAGCTTCCATCGAGCCGGGCGGCGCGTAGGCGGCGGAGCTCAGGACCGTGCCGCACGCGTCGAGAGCCGCGACGAAAACGCTCGTGCGGTCGTTCGACTGGCCGCTCGCGTAGATGGTGCCGTCCGCGTCCACGGTGATGCCGGTGAGGTAAACGCCGGCAATGGCCGTGACCCAGGCCTCGTCGCAGCAGCGGCCCGCCACGCACCGCTGCCCCGTGACGCAGCACTCCGAGCCGCAGGGCACGGCCTCGCAGAGGCAGTCCCCGGCCGAGCAGGTCTCGCCGGCCGAGCACGCGTCGCAGCTCTCGCCGCCGCTTCCGCAGGCGTCCGTGGTCCCGCCGGGGTAGCAGGCCCCTGACAGGCAGCAGCCCGTGCAGGGGCCGCAATCCTCGGGACAGGTGCACTGGTTTTCTCCTTCGGCGCCGGAGCAGTTATCGTCGCCGCACCCTCCGCGGCACTCTCCGCCGATGCAGTCCTCGTCCACGTCGCAGCCGTTGCCGCACGCGCCGCAGTGGTAGCTGCTTGTCTGAAGATCAACGCACGACCCGAAGCAGTCCGTGTAACCCGTCTCGCACTCCGTGAGGCAGTCTCCCTCGTTGCAGACCTCGTCGTCAGCGCAGTTGTTTGCGCAGGAGCCGCAGTTGCCCGGATCGCTGTCCGTGTCCACGCACAGGCCCGAGCAGTTTTCCCACCCGACCGGGCACTCGACGTCGCAGACCCCGTCCGAGCACACTTCGATGCTGTCGCATTCATGGCCGCAGGAGCCGCAGTTCGAGCGGTCGGTCCTCAAGTCCACGCACGCGCCACCGCAGTCGGTCAGGCCGGGGCTGCAGCCGTCGTCGCCCGTGTCGCCCGTATCGGGTCCCGCGTCCCGGTCCAGGGCCGTGTCGCTTCCAACGTCGTTCTTCTGGGAGGCGCACGCCGCGGCAAGGAGAAAAAAACTCGCTGCAGCCGGAAACAACCAATGTTTTTTCATCGCTAAACATTATAGCAGGTTTTTTCCGTATGAATATGGTTCCCAATGATTTTCTGTCCCTTGATTTCTTTGAAGGAACGTGTTTTATTTTCATATCCAATAACAGGGGGAATTTCATTAGGGTTTTGACGATTGATCAGATGTGGCGGATCGGCGAATGAACAAGCATTTCGAGCCTGATGTCCTGATTCTGTACTGCGGCCGCAGCCTGGCGGACAACCAGCGCCTCTCGGAAACACCGAAAAAGGGCCCGGGCTTCAGGGCTCGGTTTATCATGATGCCCTGCAGCAGTAAAATCGATCCCGGCGATCTCATCAAGCTGATCGAGAGCGGAGCGGACGCCGTCGCGGTCGTGGCCTGTCCGGAGCAGCAGTGCCGTTTCCTGACCGGGAGCACGCGGGCCGAAAGCCGGGTAAGCCACGCGCGCTCTCTTCTCGAGGAGACAGGCCTGCACGGGGACCGGCTGACTTTGGTCCGCCGAAGCAATCTTTCGGTTGACGAGATCATGGCCGTTGCGGGGGAGCGCGCCGGCGCGGTCAGGCCGCTTGGAAGAAACCCGCTGCGGGGGCAGGTCTCCCATGCGGGGGCAGGGGAGGCTTTAGCCTCCCATCCCGCTGCCATGCATGGGGTAGGGGAGGCTTCAGCCTCCCGAAAAACGGGCGACTGAAGTCGCCCCTACCCTTGATGAGTGATGATAATAGCATGCCGAAGAAGTACCACGTCAGCATCAAGGCGCTGCCTCCAAGACACGAGCTGATTTCGGAGTTCTGCGCCATCGAGATCAGCCCCTGCCTTCGCTGCCGCGGCTGCGTGAAACACACGGCCTGCGTGTACGGCATCGAGGGCAGGCGAGGGTTCGATCACGAGCAGGTTCTCGATACAGGGGATTATCAATGCGTCAGCTGTTTTCGATGCATCCAGGAGTGCAAGGCCAACATCATCACGCGCGTGCGCAATTCGCGCTTCGATGCGCTCGGCAACGGCACCTGGACCCCCGATCTCATCAAGCGGACATGGAAGCAGGCGGAGACCGGGAAAATCCCTGTCTCGGGCGCCGGTTACCGGGGGCCCTTCTGCGGTCCGGGCTTTGACCAGATGTGGACGGACATGTCCGAGATCGTGCGCCCCACGCGCGACGGCATTCACGGCCGCGAGTACATCAGCACACTGGTCGACCTGGGCAGGAAACCGGGGCGGCTCGCCTTCGACGACAAGGCAAATCTTGTGACCGAGCCCTCGCCCCTGGTGGAAATACCCCTGCCCGTCATCCTGGACATTCCACCCGTCCCTTTTAAAAGCGAACCCGTGCGAAAATCCTTTGCCGCGGCTGCCGCGAGCCTTGGCACGCTTGCCGTGGCCGGCTTCGACGAGGCGCGGGATGGGGTGGGGCTGCTGGCCGAATTTCGAAAGAACCTGGTGGTCAGGCTCGACCCTGCGGCGCCGTCGATGTCCGAAGTGCAGGACGCAGCCATGGTGGAGCTCGCATGGTCGGACAATGTGATGGACGCGGCGGCAAGGGTCAGGGAGCAGAGCCGGGGAGCCATCGTGTCGATCCGGCTGCCGCTCGACGAGCACGCGGCGCAGCGCGTCTCCCGGCTTGCCGCGGCCGGGGCCCAGGTCATTCACCTGCAGGCGGGGCCGGACGGCGCGGGGATGGGCGGGAGAAGCGCTGATTTCATCACCGGCCTTGTTCGAGAGGTTCACCTGCGGCTTGTGAAAGATTCCGTGCGCGACCGGGTCGCACTGCTCATATCGGGCGGCATTGCCATGGCCGAGCACGTGGCCAAGATCATCATCTGCGGCGTGGATGCCGTGGGCGTCGACCTGGCCGCGATGGTGGCGCTCGAGTGCCGCCTGTGCCCGGACTGCGGGCGGGACGTAGAATGCCCCGTGCGCCTGGATGAGCTCCCGGCCGATTATGGAGCGCAGAGAATCGTCAACCTCATGGGATCGTGGCATTCCCAGCTCATCGAGGTCATGGGCGCCATGGGCATACGCGACGTGCGCAGGCTCAGGGGGGAAACGGGCAGGGCCATGTTTTTCGACGACCTTGAGAAGAATAACTTTGCCCCTATTTTCGGCGAGAGGAAGCCCGCGGCGGCCGGGGAATGGGCGGCGGCCGGGGCCGGGGCCGGGGCGCGGCAGATGGAGCCTGAAAAGACAAGGGAGCCATGGACGTTTCCCCTGGCCGCGGGAAAGGTAAAAGCCTGCGGATCGAGATACCGCAACCGGCTGTCGAAGTACAGGGTCATCAGGACAGGCGCGTGCGCTTCCTGCGGCGCCTGCGCCGCGGTCTGCGCGCATGGTGTTTTCATCCGCACGGGAGGCGGCCGCAACCTGACGCCGAGCCCCTGGCACTGCGTGGGGCCGGAAGCGTGCCGGGCGGCCGGGGCGCTGTGCGTGGACGCCTGCCCTGCGAAAGCCATTCGCGTGGGGCCGGACCCCCTGTGGGAGACATTCGGCGATCCGCGATGGCCGGCCGATCTCATTGCCGCCACGTGGATACAGGCGGAAACGGGAAGGCCGCCTGAAACCGGGCTCGAGTACAAGGTCGGCGCCTCGGGAGGCGGGTTCGACAGCCTGGATTTCGTTTTTCCGGCCGGGCCTCCGGACCCGGCGATCAAACCGGAGAGCATCGACCTGTCCATTCCGCTCAACCGCAGGAATGACGATAACAGGCCCGGTATCGATATCGGGTTTCCGGTTTACGGCGGCGGCATGAGCTTCGGCTCCGTCAGCCTCGCCACGCTCGTTTCACGGGCCATTGCCTACAGGACGTTCAAGTCATTCACCTGCACGGGCGAGGGCGGGTACCCGGATGCCCTTGTCCCGTACAGAGACCATGTCATCACCCAGGTGGCCACGGGTCTTTTCGGCGTGAGGGAGGAAACCATCCTGCGTGCCCCCGTGGTCGAGTTCAAGTACGCCCAGGGCGCAAAGCCGGGCCTGGGCGGCCACCTGCTCGGCGACAAGGTGACGCCCGCCGTGGCCAGGATACGCGAGTCAGTGGAGGGCAATGCCCTTTTTTCGCCGTTCCCGTTCCATTCGGTCTACTCGGTCGAGGACCACAAGAAGCACGTGGACTGGATCAAGGCGATAAACCCGAGGGCGCTCGTGTCGGTAAAGGTGTCGAGCCCAACGGACGTGGACATGGTGGCCGTGGGCAGCTACTTCGCGGGGGCGCACATCATCCACGTCGACGGAAGCTACGGCGGCACGGGCGCGGCCCCCGACATCGCCAAGAAGAATATCGCCATGCCCGTGGAGTATGCCATCCCCTTGGTGCACAATTTTCTCGTGCAGGAGGGCGTGCGCGACCAGATGACGTTCGTGGCCTCGGGCGGGATACGCTCGGCCTGGGACATTGCCAAGGCCATTGCTCTCGGCGCCGACGGCGTGGTGATCGGCACGTCGGAGATGACGGCGCTCGAATGCATCCGCTGCGCGAACTGCGAGAGCGGCCGCGGCTGCCCGCGCGGCATCGCCACGACCGATCCCGAGCTGTCCGTCATGATCAACCCCGAATGGGCGTCGCAGCGGCTCATCAATCTTTTCAACTCGTACGCCGTGCAGCTGCAGGATATCCTGTGGCGGCTGGGAATGAAGAGCGTCAGGGAGCTCGTCGGCCGGTCGGACCTGCTTACGCACCGCGATTACATTCCCAATCCCACACGCGGGTAGGGGAGGCTGTAGGGCGGGGCTTTAGCCCCGCCGAGGCGGCCCGGGAAGGGCCGCCCTACAGGCAATACTGCGGCGTCGATCAGTGCGCGAGCTTGCGGTGTGTGATGCGGCGGGGGAGGCCGGCTGCCGGGCCGAGCCTGCGCTTCCGGTCGGCCTCGTAGTCGGCGCAGTTTCCGGCGAACCAGTGCACCGAGCCGTCCTCCTCAATGGCCAGGATGTGCGTCGCGATCCGGTCGAGGAACCAGCGATCGTGGCTCACGACGACCGCGCACCCCGCGAACTCCTCGAGCGCCTCCTCGAGCGCGCGAAGGGTGTTCACGTCGAGGTCGTTGGTGGGCTCGTCCAGGAGCAGGACGTTGGCGCCCCGCGCGAGCATCCTGGCCAGGTGGACGCGGTTGCGCTCGCCGCCCGACAGGTCCTTGACCTTTTTTTGCTGGTCCGTCCCCGTGAAGTTGAATCCCGACACGTAGGCGCGCGACCTCACCTCCCGTCCGCCCAGCCTGATCGTCTCCTCGCCTCCCGAGATCTCCTCCCAGGCGCTTTTCTCCCCATCGAGCGCGTCCCTGCTCTGGTCGACGTAGGCCAGCCTGACCGTCTCGCCCAGGCGGATCGTCCCGGCGTCAGGCGGCATGCGGCCGGTGATCAGGTTGAGCAGGGTGGTCTTCCCCGCCCCGTTGGGCCCGATCACGCCGACTATCGCCCCGGGCGGTACGGTGAAGGAGAGCCCCTCGAAGATGACCCGGTCGCCGAGGGCCTTGCCGACGTCCTGCAGCTCGATGACGCGGTCTCCCAGGCGGGGCCCCGGCGGGATGTAAATGGACATCTCCTCGCGCCGCCGCTCCGTCTCCTCGCCGAGCAGCTTCTCGTAGGCGTTGACGCGCGCCTTCCCCTTGGCTTGGCGCGCGCGCGGCGACATCCGGATCCACTCCAGCTCGCGCTCGAGGGTGCGCATGCGCCTCGCGTCCGCCTTCCGCTCGCGGGAGAGCCGCTCCTGCTTCTGCTCCAGCCATGACGAGTAGTTCCCCTTCCAGGGTATGCCGTGGCCCCTGTCCAGCTCGAGGATCCACCCGGCGACGTTGTCCAGGAAGTAGCGGTCGTGCGTGACGGCGATGACCGTGCCCTCGTACTCGCGCAGGTGATTCTCGAGCCACGCCACGGACAGGGCGTCGAGGTGGTTCGTCGGCTCGTCCAGCAGCAGGATGTCGGGCTTCTCCAGGAGCAGCCGGCAGAGCGCCACACGGCGCCGCTCGCCCCCCGAGAGGACCGGCACGGGCGTGTCGCCCGGGGGGCAGCGCAGGGCGTCCATGGCCCGCTCGATGCGCAGGTCGAGGTTCCATCCGTCCCCGGCGTCGATCTGCTCCTGGAGCGCGGCCTGCTCGTCGAGCAGCCTTTGCATCTCGTCGTCGCTCAGCGGTTCGCCCAGCTCAGTGCTTACCTCCTCGAAACGCGCGAGTGCCCGGGCGAGATTCCCCGCCGCCTCCTCCACGACCTGCCGGACCGTCTTGGCCGGGTCGAGCGCCGGCTCCTGCTCGAGGAGCCCGCGCGAATACCCCTTGGAGAGCATGGTCTCGCCCGAGTGGCCGTCGTCGAGCCCCGCCATGATCCTGAGCAGCGTGCTCTTGCCCGCTCCGTTCAACCCGAGCACGCCGATCTTGGCGCCGTAATAGAATCCGAGCGAGATGTCCCTGAGCACCTGCCGGGCCGGCGGGAAGGTCCGTCCGACGCGGACCATCGAGTAGATGACCTTGTCAATCTCCGGTTTTGCCATGCAGCGGTCCCTCCCGTTTCAGATCTCCTCGCCGTGCAGGTCCGCGGTCAGGATGCCGCCGTCTCCTGCCACGACGAGCACGGCGTCGTAGCCCGATGTGTAGACCATTCTCAGCTTCTTGATCGACAGCAGGATGTCCGACCCTTCGATAAAGGCCCACGTGTCGCCGCCGTCGTGGGACACGGCGACGCCGCCGGAGCCTGCCACGAAGACCACGTCGCAGGCAAAGGG
>JBDRLK010000704.1:0-13554 GCA_043813155.1 Pseudomonadota bacterium
CGTCTCCTCAGGGTATTCAGGATTTAAGTACACTTAAAAGGGTTAGAAGCATTCCTATCGACGACAAGTCGAGAGGAAAAATTTCCATCGGGGATACAACGCTGCTGTTCCAGTTCGTTGTCGCCCCTCCGATTCAGCCCCGGCCCCAGCTGCCGGCGGCGCTGAAGGGCGGGTGGTTCAAGGGTTTTGTCAAGGATTGGTTTTTCAATGCGCTTGTCCTGGTCTCGATGCTTGTGCACGTCGTTCCCATTCTTTATCTCGTCAACAGGGATTGGCCCATTGTCGAAGGAGGGTTCGACCTCGACAACAAGTACCTGGACCTCGTGATCCAGGCGCCCGATGAGGACATACTCGAAAAAATGAAGGGGGAAAAGGCCGACGAAGGCGAAGGGGACGTGGCCGAGGAAGATGTTGCGGAGGACTCGGGGCAAGTGGCGGAAAAGATGGAGAAAAAAGGCCCGAAGAGGGAGCTTTCGGACGAGGAGAAGGCGTCACTGGAGGCCCAGAGGAAAGCGAGGCTGGAGGCGCAGGTCTCCAAGAGCGGAATCCTGGCGGCCCTCGGGGCGTTGGGAGACGGTGCGACAGGCGATGCGGGCGCCGACCTGCTCTCCGTCGGCGGCGTGGACAGCGACATCGACCAGGTGATGAAGACGGTTTCCGGCGTCAGGTCGGCCGGCGGCGGCGACATGGGCGGGTCCCTGCGTACGCCTGCGGGCAGCGAGGGCGGAGGCAAGGTTGCGGATATCGGCGCGATCAGGGTGTCCCAGGCGGATGCGGACGTTTCGTCAGCCGGCGCGTCGGAGAGAAAGATAAAGGGAAAAGCCAAGGCGGGAACGGGCGAGGAGGTTGGCGGCAGCGGCATCCTCGACGCGGCATCGGTCAACAAGGTTGTCAAGTCCAGGGTCACGGCCATCAAGATGTGCTACGAGAAAGCCCTCAAGCGCGCTCCCACCCTCGAAGGAAAGATCAGCGTGCAATTCACGATAGGGACCAGCGGAAGGGTCACCAAGGCGAATGCGAAGGAAGACACGATCAATGACTCGGAAGTGACCTCATGCGTCCTGTCGAAGGTCAAGAGCTTCGTGTTCCCCAAGCCTGAAGGCGGAGCCGTAGAATACGTCTTTCCGTTCGTCTTCAAGCCGGCCGGTTAACCGGCCGGCTTAAAGACGCAGTCAGCAATCAGCAATCACCTATCTTTCCAATGGGTTGTTCCACAGGTCGGAGCATTGCGAAAAAATCCTTTGTTTAAGGGAAGTTGACGTTAAACCGGGGTTTTAAAAGAAATCGTAAAATATTTTGAATTTATCTTGAAGTTTGACTACTTATATACTATATAAGTAAACCTTGTCTCAAAGACGAAGAGGCTGAAATGAAAAAAATCATCAAGATCACACTGCTGGCTTTCGTTTTTTCCATTGCGGCATTTGCCGAGGAAGCCGGTGAGGAAGGCGGCCAAGACACGGCCGAGAGCAAAGTCGACGCCGCGAAAATGAGCAACGAGCAGATGACGCAAAAGGCCGACACGACGCTGACAAAGCTTCGCGACATCCGCAAGTATGTTCAGAACCTTCTCGACCAGGCGCGCAAGGCCAAGGACATCATCAAGATCACGTGCCTCAACGACAAGCTCACGCAGATCAACGTCAACATCCGCACCTACGAGGACAGGATGCAGGCACTGGGCAACTCGATGAAAACCGGGGACAAGGCGGCGCGCAACCACGAGTTCAACGTGCTGGTCGTCCTGGAGCAGAAGGTCGTGACGCTGAGGATGGAGGCCGAGACCTGCATCGGCGAGGCGGAAGGCTATCTTGGGAAAACCGAGGTGACGGTCAGCAGGCCGACCGGGATGGCCGAGCTGGACCCCACGGACATGCCCCCGATCGGCATCGACATTTTCGAAAGACCGCCTCCGGCTTCCCCGGTTGACTGAGCCGGGTAATTCAGAGGACAAGGTTTATTTGGAGTTGATATGAGGGTTAAGAGTTCTACAAAAGCGGCCCGGTTGTTTTCGGGGTTGCTTGCTTTTTTGCTGATTTACATTGCCGGCACAACCGATGCGTCGGCCCAGGCGTGGCTTTCCAACCGCACGTACGGCGAGGGTGTCGGCGTGAAGCTCGGCTCGAGCATGGTCTTTCACCCAGGCCTCGGCGTCGAGGGCGGGTACGACTCGAACGTGTACAACAGCGACAGCAACGCGGTGGGCGCGGCCAGGCTGCGCATTGCGCCCTACCTCGACCTTGCCACGCTGCCTCCCCAGAGGACCAAGGGGTTCGAGCAGGGCGAAAAGCCCAAGGTGGATTTCAGGCTGGGCATCGCCGGCGTGTACGAGGACTGGTACGGGACCGACAACAGCCTCGATGACCGCAGGGACTTCGGCGTGCTCGCCGACCTGGCGCTCACGCTCTTTCCCTACGGCAAGTTCAGGCTGAAGCTCGAGGACCAGTTCACGAGGACGATCATGCCCCCGAACGAGTCCGGTCCCCAAAATTACACGCGGGATTACAACGAAGCGGGCCTCACGTTCATGTACATTCCGGGCGATGCCCTCAAGCTCGCGCTGTCAGCCCGGTACTTCATGAATTACTACGAGTTTGACATATTGCAAAGCGCGGGCAACTATCACCAGATCAATGTCGCGCTCAGGATGGCCTGGAAGTTCCTTCCAAAGACGGCGCTCACGTTCGACGGCGAGTTTCTGCCCTATTTCAGGAACGGCAACAAGATTGCGGGGAGTGGGGATGTTGCCATGGCCGACACGTCGTACACGCTCAACCTCTGGTTCGGCATGGCGGGCCTCTTCACAAAGAAGTTCGGCATGGCCCTCAAGGGAGGCTACAGCGGCGGGTTCTACAATTTCGGGGACGATCTGGACACCTGGCTTCTCAACGCGGAGTTTCGCATTTTCACGACGCCCATGTCCGTTCTCAGGGCAGGGTTCATCAGGGACCCGAGAACCTCGTACTTCACGAACTACTTCATAAGAAACGAGGGGTATATCTCGTACGAGCACCTTATAAGGGGAAGGGTCCTTATCTCCGTCAAGCTCCTTTGCTCTTACCTGGAGTATGCCACGCTCCTGGACAGTACGGGAGCCGATTCGACCGAGATGCAGCCGAACGCAGACAGGACGGACATCATCCTGGGCGGCGTCCTGTTTCTCGAGTACAGGATCAGGGACTGGATCGCCATCAACCTGACGGCCCAGTACGAAGGGGATATCACGGATTATAAGCTGAGGGAACTGGTCAGCACAAACTATATCCCCGAGGGCTACCACAAGTTTGTAGGCTTTGTGGGCGTGAGGGCAAACTACTAGAAAACATGCCACGCACGCGCACCTATTCCATCCACATCTTGAATCTTTTCTTCCTGGCGATGGCCGGCTGCTGGCTGAACCAGGGGGACACGGTCAAGCCGCCTCCCGCGGTGCAGCAGGACACGACCCTGGGGCCGGGCGACATCTTCGACGTGCGCGTTTTCAACGAGGAGAGCCTGTCCAGCAAGTACCAGGTGGCCTCTGACGGGACCATCGATTACCCTCTCATCGGAAATTTCAAGGTCGAAGGCCTGAGCCCGCAGATCGTGGCAACCCTGATCTCCGACAGGCTCGTTGAAGGCAAATTTTTGAAAAACCCCCAGGTCTCCGTTCTTGTCCTTGAGTACAAGTCGAAACAGATCCACATCCTCGGACAGGTGGCGCGGCCGGGAACGTTCCCGTTCCAGCAGAACATGTCGGTCCTGCAGGCCGTTACCCTGGCAGGGGGGTTCACGCCCATTGCCAGCAAGAACAAGACAACAATCACCCGCCTCATCGAGGGCAAGGAGATCATCATCAGGGCCGAGGTGGACAAGATCAGCAAGGGCGAGAAGCCCAATATTTCCCTCCAGGCCGGCGATATCATTCATGTGCCGGAACGCGTCTTCTAATCACGGGCAAGAAGCCAGAAGCCAGAATTCAGAATAATCCGTAGTAAATATTCGGTAAATCCGTGCCCGAGCCCGTGCCCGCGTGCGTGCCCGAAAGGAGCAAAAAATGAACAGTTTTGACCATGAGAAGCTTGATGCCTATCAGGCGGCTATCGACTTTGTAGTCGTGGCCGACGGCATAGTAGAAAACCTCCCGCGTGGTAGAGCTTATCTCGCAGATCAACTCCAGCGTGCTGCCACTTCTATTCCCTTGAATATCGCCGAGGGGGCCGGGGAGTTCGCCAAGAAAGAGAAGGCCCGGTTCTATCGAATGGCGAAGCGCTCCTCAACCGAGAGTGCAGCGATTGTGGATGTTTGTCGGAGGCTGAAGCTGGTGGACGAGGCAAGTGTCTCTTCTGCCCGCGAGCTACTGCTGCGCATCGTGGCAATGGCGATTCGGATGATTCGAAGCTCTGGCGATTCGGGCACGGGCACGCACACGGGCACGCACACGTAGACCTAAGAAACGGGTTCACCGAATGGTTACAATCCGTAAGTTGGATTCTCAGTAATTACAGGGGGGGACCATGACGTGGCACTTGAGACAGACAGCCGGGTTCTTTTCCTTGAGCGTCTGGCATTTGTTCTGCCAGATGGGCCCCGGCGGGTGCGGGCTGAGCTGCGATGCGTGGCATTTCATGCAATCGCTTTCAGTGTGGCAGGACACGCAGCTCGAAAGCGACGTCCTGGCTTTCATGGCGTGACCGTTGTCCCCGGAAAAGGAATACCATCCCTGGGGGTGGAACACGGAGCCTGAAGGAATCTCGAGACCCGACGGGGAATCCCATGCAACGCCGCTTCGCCTGTGGCAGGTGAGGCAGAAATGCTGCATGTTGTGGCATGAGCCGCAGTTCAGGTCATTGCTCATCGAGCTCAATCCGTGCATCTGGATCCAGTCGTCCGGATGTATCTTTGCGGGCAGTGCATTACCCGCGGGGGCGTGGCAGGCGTCGCAGTCCTCGCTGGAGTGGCATGTGGCGCACATGTCCGAACTGTTTGCGGCGCTCGCCTCGTGCTCCTTGTACCAGAGGCCGTCATGCTCCATGCCGCCCATCCAGGCCGGCGGCTTCAGCACCACGGCCCCCTTGAGCTTTGTCTTGATCGTGCCGTCCTTCTCCTTGAAGTGACAGCCCAGGCACTGCTGCGCGTCATATTCCTTCGCGTGCTCGTGGCAGGACAGGCACAGCTTCATGCCGGGCAGCGAGGGGTTGCCGGGCTTGCCTTTCTTTACGTTCTTATTACCGGGCAGCACATGGCATTTAGAGCAATTGCCTTTCGCCTTCTTGCCGCCGCTGTGCCTGGCGTGGGGGAAGATTATTTCAATGTACTTATTATGCTTAAGCCTCAGGCTGATGATGGAAACCGGCTTCTTGGCGTGACACTTGCGGCAGGCGTCGACGAAGTCGCCGCTGCAGGCAGCTTCATCGTGGCAGGGAAGGCAGGTCTTGTGGCCCGGGACCAGGAAATCGGCCGAGTCTTTTGAAGAGAAGGCCTTGCCGTGGCAGTCCCGGCACTGCATGGCATTATCCGAAACGTGGAGAAGATGGCCCGCCGTGATGCCGGCGGACCGGCTCTTCAGGATCGACACCGCCGCATTCTTTTTGGCTTCGACGATAACCGAGACAAGGATGAGGAGAATCAGGGCGCAGAGAACCGCAATCAACCGGCCTGCCGGAAGACCGCAACGCGCGCCGGCCGGCCGATTGTCTTCCCTTGCCTGCATGACACCCTGACTACTTTTCACTACACCCTCACCGATAAAACCCAGAAGGTCGATGCGCCGAAACCGCTGATACGGTTGTTGTACACGTTTATGGTTCCGGTAAGCTTTATCAGCTTGTATATTTTCCAGGCGGCGGACAGTGAGCCTCCGCCTGAAATCGCATGATGCCCCCTTCTCAGGGGGTCGTTGAAATACCACAGGCCCCCCCCGAGCATCAGAATCAGTGTTTCATCAAGAAGCCCGACCCGGGGACTGAGCTCCAGGCCCGCAATCGTACCGCTCTCGCCGTCCGTTATCCGGCCGCTTGCCGTCACCGTGAAACGGCCGCTGCGCAAAACCACGTGAAGCTTGCCCCCGCCGTCGGACACCGCCGATGTCTCGCCATCGTCCTCCGGGCGGGTCGCCTGTCTTGCCAGTGCGCCGACCGTGAAGCTGAAATCAGCCCCGGGCCCGAACGTCGTGCTCAGGGCCACTTCGTTGAAAGGATCGAAGTAGAACACGTTGAAAATGGAAGACGAGTCAAAAACCGGGTAGTAATGGACAAGGTCGAGATCCAGGCCCCAGCGCGGCGCAACCTGCAGCCTCGTCTTCGCAACGACCTCGGAAACACGGTTCCAGAGGAAGTCGTAGGAGCACACCAGGCTCGCGCTCAGCGGGCTCTTCACGCTGGACATGGACAGGCCCACGGAAAGCTTTTCATGCGAGACCCTGTTCATGTCAAGATCGGTGTACGTTCTGCGGTATCCGATCGAGAGGGTCCCCGAGCGTGACGCGAGCAGCTTCGATGTTGCGGCGATCATGGGACGAAGCTCCGGCTGCGTAATTTCCGGATGGACGTCCTCAAGCAGGCCGTCCCGGCTCCCCCAGGAAATCCCCTGGGGGGAAAAATCCATGACAGCGAGGTTGAACATGGGGATCGTTTCAAACCCAAAGGCGAAATCGGACGCGAAGATGCCGAACCAGGTGAAGCCGGCTTTCACGCCGTCGAACGCGTACATGCCCGTGACATCGAAAGCGGTCTGGCGTCCAAGCTTGAAATCGAATTGCTTGAATCTTCCGTAGGTGAGCTGCAGGTATCCTCGTAAAAACCCGAGGCTGGTCTTTTTCAGCAAGGGGATAAAGGTGGACGGGGAGCTGCCGTCCAGCTCGGCGCCCGTTACGGAGAAATCGTGGTCGAGCATCAGGTTCACGTTGAGAAGAATACGAAGGGGCCGGTTTTTCTTGAAGGAAGCAGCCCATACGTGCCCTCCGTAGAGCGAAAGGCTCTGGATCAGCCTCGTTCTCCCGAATGTAAAGAGCCCGTCCCTCCCCCTGACCCTGTAGGCCTCGCCGACCGTATCGGCTTTAACGGTAAAATCAAACGCAAACGCTTTGTTCGCCGGGCCGACGAAGCACAGCAGGGCTGCAATGAAAAAGCACGATTTGCGGCCGGCATTCACAACGGGTTTTATAACATCAGTCCCCTCAAACTTCAATGGATACGGGCGACTGAAGTCGCCCCTACCCCCGCGCAGGGTAGGGAGGCTTTAGCCTCCCGCCAGGCTGGGAATAGACCCCCGCAGGGTAGGGGAGGCTTTAGCCTCCCGCCAGGCTGGGAATAGGCCCCCGCAGGGTAGGGGAGGCTTTAGCCTCCCGCCAGGCTGGGAATAGACCCCCGCAGGGTAGGGGAGGCTTTAGCCTCCCGCCAGGCTATCGTTTTATTAAAAACGAGCGCGGCGAATAGATGGAAGACAGCTTGAATGAGGGGCTCATGTCGTACTGCATTTTCATCCGCGCGAGCAGGTGGAAGCTCTTCCAGGAGAGGATATTTTCCTTGCGCAGGTCCTGGATCAGCTTATTGATGAGAGGCGAAGCGAGCTCGGGATGCAGCAGCAGCCCATGGCCGAGAACGAGGCTCCCCTTGAAAGAAATCAGCCTCGCATTGATAACGCCTCCTTCAACAAAGCCGTAGGCTCCCTCCGGAAGCGGCAGCTTGAAGATGCCATTCCCGATCAGGTCCTTCAGGGTAACGGTATCGCTTTTCATGCGCGTGATGTCAAAAACACTTGGATGGGATGCCAGAAATCCCCGCATGATGTCCGCGAGGTTTTCCCGGCGGATTTTATCAACGCATTCCACGAAGTACCTGTGGAGTATGCTCCTGTAGGGCCCGGAGGCAAAGTCGAATGTCAGGTAGTCGAAGAAAAGCCGGCTGCGCTCCTCGTACGAGGCATCCGTATCCTTGTACTGTCCGGACAGCTTCTGGAAACGCGCAAGGGCTTCAGGAGGATTCAGCTTGGAATTATCATGGGAATAATACTCAATTACCCTTTCCGCGTAGGGAAGGTAAGGCATGCTGAAAATGTGGTCAGGAACTGGTTTGCAGACAGGGTTTACTACATACCGGCACCAGGCATCGGCGGCTGATACGGCACGCCGGCTGCCGGAGCGGCTCCGCCGCCGGCTTCCCAAATCTTGTTGAGTTCACCCTGAATCATGTACAGGGCGAACACGTTCAGGCACAGCAGGCACATGATAAGGTATGTCGTGGACTTGTCTTCTTCAGGGAGCCCGGCCACGCGCTGGGCGGCAGCAATCCATTTTCCTATCTTGTAAGGAAGCAGGAATCCCCAGATGCACGGGAGAACAAGCATCATGATAATATTCGTCGTTGGATTGATCTCCTCATCGCCGGTGAAGTTCTTCAGCTCCGTCAAGATCGTGTAATACCACCACAAGCCGTAGATGTTGCACGTAATCATGGAGTAAACAATCACCATGATCGGATTTCTAACCGTTCCTTTTGGTCCAGGCATAATCTCCTCCTTGTTGCTTTTTGCTTTTGAGTTTTAACTCTTAATAAGAAAATATCTGATAGATTTACCAGAGTAAGGCCTGTAATGTCAATTAGAAATAAAAAATAGTTATTGTTTTTTAAAGAGCTGAATTCAATAATAAAACTTGTATTATTGAGCATTTCAAGTAAAGTTTCAGGATCAAAGCCGCAAATGAATCTGACAGACTCGTAATTGAAGGAGTGCATGGAAATGACCGAAGGAATCATGGCAGCCATTGTGGAAACGAGCATGGGGACAATCGAAATCAAGCTGTTTGACAAGGAGGCACCTAAAACCGTGGCAAACTTCGCCGGCCTGGCGGAAGGCTCGAAAACCTGGAAAAACCCCGGCACGGGGGCACAGGAGAACCGCCCGTTTTTCGACGGCCTGATATTTCACAGGGTTATCAAGGGGTTCATGATCCAGGGGGGGTGCCCTCTCGGGGAGGGGTACGGCGGTCCGGGCTACGAGTTTGAAGATGAATTCCATCCGGGCCTGACGTTCAACAGGCCCGGCCTGCTGGCCATGGCCAATTCAGGGCCGAACACGAACGGGAGCCAGTTCTTCATAACGCAGGTGTCGACCCCCCACCTGAACAACCTTCACACGATCTTCGGCGAAGTGATCGGCGGTTTTGATGTTGTGCTTAAAATTGCGGGCACCCGGGTCGGGCCCGATGATAAACCCGTCACACCCATCACGCTCAACAAGGTCACCATAACCCGCCGGTAACTAATCTGCAACAAGGTGGCAGGCAACCTTGTGTTTCGGCTTTATTTCGACCAGGAAAGGTTCCTCCTCGGAGCATTTGTCAAAAGCGAACTCGCAGCGCGTCCTGAACCTGCATCCGGAGGGAGGATTGAGAGGGGAAGGGATTTCTCCCCGTGCCATTTTCCTGTGCCAGGGCGACGGCTCCTGCGGGTCGGGAAGCGGGATGGATTCCATCAGTGCGCGCGTATAGGGGTGCATCGGCGTCAGGAAGAGGTCGCCCGCATCGGCGATTTCCACGATTTTACCCAGGTACATGACACAGATGATGTGGCCCATGAATTTTATCATCTTCAGATCGTGGCTGATGAAGAAAAAGGCGACCCTGAGCCTTTCCTGGAGCTCCTTCATCAGGTTCGCGATCTGGGCCTGCACGGAAACATCGAGGGCGCTGAGCGCCTCGTCCGCCACGATCAGCTTGGGTTCTATGCAGATGGCCCTGGCAATGCAGATTCTCTGCCGCTCGCCTCCACTGAACTCGTGGGGATAAGAGTCGCAGTCCTTGGCGTCCAGGCCGACCATTTCAAGCGCCTCCCGGACCTTTTCTCTCTGCTCCCTGCGGGACCGGACGAGCCCGTGCACTCTCATTCCCTCACCCAGGATCTGAAGAATCTTCATGCGCGGATTCAATGAGCCGTAGGGATTCTGAAAAATGACCTGAAGGTTGCGCCTGAAGCTCCTCATCTTTCTTTTCGACAGGCCGAGCAGATTTTTCCCCTCGACGAAAATCCTTCCCGCCGAAGGATCGATAAGCCGGATGGCCGACAGCCCGAGAGTGGTTTTACCGCACCCGCTTTCTCCCACGAGGCCCACGGTTTCACCGTGCCTGATGTACAGGCTGACGCCATCGACGGCCTTGACAACCTTCCTGGACTTTCGCATGAACGTCGAGTACAGGGGGAAGTACACGTACAGGTCTTCCACTTCCAGAAGATTGTCATGTGAGCCCTTTGCCATCAGCATTGTTTCCTTATACGACGAGAGCGGGTAGGGGAGGCTTCAGCCTCCCGTCCACCTCCCACGCGATGGGTAGGGGAGGCTTCAGCCTCCCGTCCACCTCCCACGCGATGGGTAGGGGAGGCTTTAGCCTCCCGTCCACCTCCCACGCGATGGGTAGGGGAGGCTTCAGCCTCCCGGAAAATGGAATGGGCGACTGAAGTCGCCCCTACCCGTCGGGAAAAAATATTCCGAGCCACAGTTTTCATTTCACTTTCAGCATTCCCTCTTCCGGGGGGGCGATCAGAAAGCAGCGAGTCCACCGGTTTTCGCTGTACGTGTACAGGGGCGGGTGATCGTTGATGCACCTGTCGAAAACAAACTCGCATCGCGGCGCAAAGCCGCAGCCTTTCCGCTCTTCTCCTTCCTGCGGCTCGGGAGGCTTGCCCCTGATGCTGCTGAGCCTGTGTTTCCCGATGGCCACGTCCTCCAGCCTTGGAACGCTGCCCAGAAGCGCAAGCGTATAGGGATGCACGGGAGAAGCGTAGATGTCTTCGACGCGCCCTTCCTCCACGATTTCTCCGGCATACATGACAAAGATCCTGGAAGCAATATGGGCGACGACGCCGAGATCATGAGAAATAAATATCATTGACGTATCGAAATCCTCCTGAAGCCTCTGAAGAAGATCGAGCACCTGGGCCTGGATGGTGACGTCGAGAGCCGTTGTGGGCTCATCGGCGATGATCAGGGCCGGGCGGCATGCAATGGCCATGGCGATCAGGACCCTCTGGCACATGCCGCCCGAAAGCTCGTTAGGATACGATCCTATCCGATGGGCCGCGTCCGAGATGCCTACCATCCTGAAGAGCTCGATGGTCCGGGTCCTGGCATGGTGCGTGCTCAGCCCGAGGTGATGGCTGAACACCTCCATGACCTGCCTGCCGACGGGCTGTGTGGGGTTCAGCGCGGTCATGTGCTCCTGGAATATCATGGAGATCTCTTTCCCCCTGATACGGCTCATGTCGGACCCGCTTTTCGCAAGAAGGTTCTCCCCCTTGAAGATGATTTCTCCCCCCGTCACCCTGACGGGCGGGTCGGGCAGGAGACCGAGGATGCTCAGCGCGGTCAATGTTTTGCCGCATCCCGATTCCCCGACGACGCCGATCACCTCGCCCTTCATGACGGACAGAGAAAGGTTGCTGATCAGCTTTTCCTTTGCGCCGTTATAGACGAGAGAGGCTTCGAGGTTTTTAATCCTCAGTGTTTCTTTCGACTGCTCGTTCATTCCTGTCGCGGCGGCCCCGAAGGGCCGCCCTACGCTTGATTACCGTGTATATTACCATACCCAGCCCGCTGCCTGCCACATCCGCTGCCAAATCGAAGAACTCAAAGAATCTTCCGGGAATCAGCGTTTGATGCAGCTCGTCGCACAACGCCACTGCGGCGCACAGAAGCAGGCACGCGAGAGCGGGCTTGAGGCTCACCGCGCCCAGTGCCCTGAAAAGAAGCAGGCCGAAAGGAAGATACAGCAGGAAATGAAGCAGCTTGTCCGCTCCCCGGACCTGCACGACGCTGAAACCGGGAGAGGGGATGGACGTTAGAACCAGGATGAAAGCGAGCCAGGCGGCAGCCGGGGCGAATTTTTTCAGTTTGTCTTTCATGGGTTCAGTGCAGCCGCCGGCCCTTGCCCGGCCCGGAAATCGGCGGGGCTAAAGCTCCGCACTACGGCTCATTCGTCAAGCTCGATAACCTCCACCGCCACATAGGGGTAGCGGTTGAAATGCTTCGAGAAAAACTTTTCAATGGCCTTTTTCAACTCCTTCTTCAGGACATCGTGATCCGTCCGGCCGCTGCGCACGAGCTCCTCCAGGCGTTGAAGGGCCCTTTCGTGGACGGAATGTGAAATGGTCGCGAACCGTTCGCTGTCGAGAACACCGTACGAGGAAACGGTAACGGACGTGAGCGGCTTATCCCCGCCCGGCCGGATCGTGACGAAAGCGCTGACCACACCGCCTTCGGCAATCGCTTTGCGGGCGTCCAGGATTTCTCTTTCCACTTCTATGAGACCGTCGACATAGATCTTGCCGGCCGTAACAACGGGCTCCCTCTGAAGGCCGTTTTCCCTGCTCAGCCCGGCAACTTCACCGTTTTCGATGACAAGAATCTCTTTTACGCCCGATTTCCTGGCCAGCAGGGCATGCTGCGCAAGATAATGGGAGTTGCCGTGAATGGGAATAAAGCGGGAGGGCGAGGTGATGCGTATCATTTCCTCCAGCTCCTCGCTGTGGGCGTGTCCGGACACGTGCACGAGCGGCGTATTCTTGATATGGAATATCGTTCCCCCCTGCGCCGCAATGCAGTCCATGACCCGGGAGATGCCCATTTCATTGCCCGGGATGTGCCTGCTCGAGAAAATGAAAGTATCGCCGTCCTCGATCGTGATCCTCCTGTGCCGGCGCCTTGCGATTTTCGTCATTGTGCTGCGTTCCTCCCCCTGGCTGCCGGCAACGATAAAAAGCAGCTTGTCGTTTTCGGTCTGGTGCATCTTCGAGAGGGGTATGATGGGAGAATCCTCGGTAGACAGCAGCTTGATCCTGGCGGCCACCTTGACGTAGTTCTCCACGCTCCTTCCGATGAGGATGACTTTTTTCCCGAGCTCCGCTGAAAGTTTCAGGATCGCATCCACGCGCCTGATATTTGACGGGAACAGCGTAATAAAGACCCGGGAGGGGGCGTTTTGTATGATATCCCTGAGACACTGCGTAACGGCTGCCTCGTTCCGGCACCGGCCTTCCCTTTCTATGTTCGTGGAATCGCTCAGGAGCAGGTCGATCCCCAGCTCCCGGAAACGCTCGAATCTTTTCCTGTTGAACGGGTCGGGGTCGTCCGGCCAGCCGATCTTGAAATCAGACGTGTGAAGCACATTGCCGGCGGGCGTTCTCATGAACACGGACAGTGATTGGGGGATGGAGTGGTTCACGGCTGCAAATTCTATGCTGATCGGTCCGACGCAGAACGAATAATCCTCGTGGATCGGTGTCATGGACATCTTTTCCGCGGCAGGGAACTCTTTCAGCTTGGCCTCGATGAGCGTGAGCACGAAGGGGCTGGCGTAGAGCGGCGCCTTGACGTGCTGGTACAGATACGGGACGGCTCCGATGTGGTCTTCATGCGCGTGAGTCAGGATGACCGCCTTGAGCTTATGCCGGTTTTCGATGACGTAGTCAAAGGCGGGATGGATGACATCGACGCCCGGAAACTCATCGGGAAACATCACCCCGCAGTCGATCATGATGGAATCATTCCCGTATTCGAAGACGAGGCAGTTCATGCCCACCT
>JBDRLK010000705.1:0-11042 GCA_043813155.1 Pseudomonadota bacterium
TCACCCCCAGAAGCGCGAGGTCCGCTTCGAGAGCGCGTCGGCTGTTTTCACGTTCACGCGAAGAAGCATTCGAAACGCCCTCAAGCTGTCGCCGCGGCCCGGGCGGGCCGCGCCGCCGGCGCACGAGGACCCGCCGGAATGGATGGCCGTGCCCAACGGGAAAGCGGCGCGCCGGCCCGCCGGGCCGCCCGCGCCGGCCTCCGCCATGCAGGCGTTTGTTCCCACGCCCGACGAGCTTCCTGCCCCGGCGCCGGCCATCGACTTTTTCAAGGGCTCGGGGTTCTTCACGGGCCTCAACGTCGTGGGCCAGATTTTTTCCACCTACATCCTGTGCGCAAGCGACGAGGGCCTCGTGATCATCGACCAGCACGCTGCGGCCGAGCGCATCGCCTACGAGGACATGCGCCGCCAGTACCGCGGCGGCGGCGTGCAGACCCAGACCCTGCTCATGCCCGCCACGGTTGCGCTGGATGAGAAGAGCGCGGCCGCTGTCGAGGAGAACGAGGGGTTTTTGAAAGCGCTGGGCATCGACGCAAGCGCGTCGGGCCGCGACTGCGCCATTGTCCGGGCAGTTCCCTCCATACTCGGCAACGTCAACCCCGGGACCCTGCTCGTGGAGGTCATGGACCAGGTCCAATCCGGCGTCGGCAGGACCGGGGAGGCCGTGGAGGCCATCCTCCAGCGCATGGCCTGCCACGGAAGCGTGCGCGCGGGCCGGCGGCTCGAAAAGGAGGAGATCGAGGCCCTGCTGCGGCGCCTCGACACCGTGGACTTCGGCGCCCACTGCCCCCACGGCCGCCCGGTCACCACGTCCGTCTCACGCAAGGAAATAGAATCCAGGATGGGCCGGCGGTGAACATTGAGCTTGTCAACATATAATGGCGATGCTGATATTAAAGAGAAGTTCAAGGAAGACGCGACCTGGTTTGCGGAAATTCCAGGCTTTGAGGACGTCTGGGCCAATGGCAAGTCTGTCGAAGAATGCAGGAAAGAGCTGATGGATGTGCTGGATGAATGGCTGATTCTAAAAATCCGCGATAAAGACCCGGTTCCCGTTGTCCATGGAATCAGCTCAGGTTCGACCTCTTGGCCAGGCCGTAGTCGGTGCCGGGCGCATAGGGGCCCGGGATGGCGGGCTTCTTGCCCAGGGCCGCCGACGGCGCGACTTTCTTTTCGAGCTCCCTGACCGTCAGCTTCTTTTTCTTCGTCTTTTTCGCTTTTCTTGTCTTTTTCATAGTTGCTCCTTTCTATGCTATTGTATGGGTGTGCCTGTCAGAATCCAACATGGTCGGTTTCCTTCCCAGGATTTATACTCCACATTCAGGAAGATGCAAATAAATATGGGAGGGTGGAAGACATCACCGAGTTCAAACCCCAAGCACAGGAGGGAACAGGTGATCAACCGCAGGAACCGGAGGTTACAATTGCCATTGAGCTGAGTGTGTGATAAAACCGCAGGTTGTATGAGAAAGCTGGCGGGAAAGATCGTCGATTTCTTTTCGAAGAACGAGAAGGCCGACTACGCAGTGATCGGCCTTCTGGCCTTTAGCGTGGTCTTTCTCTTCCTGTGGTCGCAGGGGCTCTGGGACCCCTACGAGTCGCACGCGGCTGAGGTCAGCCGCGAGGCATTGGAGGAGGGCAAATGGTTCCCCCTGCACTTTGACGGCAAGCCCGTGGCAGGGCTGCCGCCCGCCTTTTTCCTGGCCCAGGCCGCGTGGATGGCCGGGGCGGGCACGAGCGAGCTTGCCGTTCGCTTTTTTCCGGCGCTGCTCGCCGTGCTCTGGCTTCTCTTCACGACCATGTCGATCAGGCGCCTGCTCGGAAGAAAGACAGCGTTTTTCGTGTCTCTCGCCATTCTTACAACCCCCTTCTTCTTCGGAAACGCGCGGCACACGAGCAGCCACCTCGTTGCGGCCATGCTCGCATTCGCCGCGCTCCTTTCAACTGCAATCCGGCTGTGGCCCGGGAAGAAGGAGGAGAGCGGCGCGTGGCGCCCCATGCTCCCCTGGATATTCCTTACCCTCACGTTTCTTTGCGGAGGCGCCTCGTTTCTTCTGTTTGTCGCGCTTTCCCTGGCAGCGGCTCTTTTCACGGGCTTCATGGGCAGTTTCAAGCTTCCGGACCCGAGAAGGCTCGTCAGCCGGCCCGGGATCATCATCTTTGCGGTCGGCGGCGGGCTGTGGATCGCGGCCGGCCTCCAGGCATTCGGCACGGCTTTTTTCGCCGACCTGATCGACCTGCAGGCCCTGTCCTTCGGAGGGATGAGGGCCTTCGGCACCAGCGAGCTTTTCACCTATCACATCTATCATTCCGGACACATGATCTATCCCTGGTTCATGCTGCTTCCGGCGGGCCTGATGTGGTTCGCCGTGCTGAAACCGCCGGCGCCGATCGAGGACAGGAGCAAATTCCTGATCGCACTTTTTCTCGTTGGCCCATTCCTCCTCCTTTTCGTCAACGCCTTTCTTCCCGTCTACCTGCCGCTGGACATGATCGCGGTCTGCCCCTCGCTGATAATCCTGGGCGTCTGGGGCCTGGTCCACGCGTCGCAATGCGAGCAGATCGGCGAGAACAAGCTGATGCTCGCCCTGGGGGCGCTGCTCGTCGTGTTCGGCGCGGCATCCATGGGCGTGGACTTTTTCTGGGAGCTGGAGAGGCCCATCGAGGTCATCGGCTATGATTTCGACCGGCCCTATCCCAAGCTCACGGCCATCGTCAAGGTGGCCTACAACTCGGTTGCCATCATCTCCGGGGTGGGCGCCGGCTACCTTCTGTTTTTCCGGAAAAGGGCGATGGTGATCGCATGGACGCTCGGCGTCATGGCCCTTGCGGTCACCTTTTTCATCATCCACCATGTCTTTCGCACGTGCGGACCGTACTTCAGCGCAAGACAGCTCATCGAGGCCTACGAGCCTGCCGCCAAAGAGGGCGATACCATAGCAACCTATCTCATGGAGCCGCAGTCGCACGGCAGCGAGATCTATTACTTCAAGGGCAGGGCGCGTCACCTGGAAAGCCGGGGGGACCTGGAAAACCTGATGGCCGGGCGGGCGGGCCTGGGCAGGCTCATCCTGATCTCTTCCCACGTGCGCGCGTTGTACAACGATGTTTACGATGCGTCCTGCGGCGTGAAGGTCAAGCCGCTCAACGAGAACAGGCAGTGGTACTCGGTTTCCAGCTACGAGGGGCCTCCCCCGACCCTGCCGGGGGACATTGTGTTCAAGGACACGAAGGAGGCCGGCATCGCCAATCCCATGGACATGCCCTTTGAGTGGGAAGAGGTCAACACCTTTACCTTCCTGGGCTACGGGGCCGCCAACCTGGACCCGGAAACGAGAATCGTAAAGAAAGGCGGCTGGGTCGACCTCGAGCTTTACTGGCGCGCCGAGAAAAAGATCGAGCAGTCCTGGCGCGTCTATCTCGACGCCACGGCCGTGAGCAAGGGCAAGATCTCGGGGCACGTGTCCCAGCACCACACGCCGGCCTGCGGCGCCTATCCCACCTACCGATGGAAGCCGGGCGAGATCGTGAGGGACTTTGCCAGGCTCTTCTTCTCCTCGGAGCTCGACGGCGGGACCTACATCATCAGGACCGGCATGTTTTCGCGCACCGGCCAGAGGATGACGACACCATCCCCGGCCGAGGACGGCAAGAAGACCCCCGCAAAAAGCGTCATCAACCTGGTGAAGATCAATCTGAGGTAGCCGCAAGCTTTAGCTTGCGAAACAGGCAGCCTTCCACGCAGGCTAAAGCCTGCGGCTACCGGCGTTCTTGATTTCGACTATATGGCGAACTGCACGTTGACGAAGAGGATGTCGTCGTCCAGGTCGCCGATGGCCACGCCCGCGCCCGGCGCGATGCGCGGCGAATCCACGCGGAAATGCTCGCTTCCGCTGTCCCCGCTGACCACGATCAGCGTGCCGTTTGTGTGGTAGTCGCCCCCGTAAAAAATCGTGAACACAACATCGGGGATGTCGCTGCGGTCGATCAGGGTGTCGCCGTTGTCGTCCGTCAAGTTGCCCACGGCCGGCGTCATCATCACGTCCCCGCCCGTCCATGCCCAGTCCTCGGCCGGGTTGAACTCGCCCACCGGCGGGTAGAACTCGCATTCCGTGGTCTCGCTTCTGGGCAGGCAGCGGCCGAGCTCCAGGTCGCAGTACTCGTCGGGCTCGCAGTCGTACACGTCGTCGCATTCGTCGCCCGGCAGGATGCACGCGTCGAAGTAGCATAGTTCATCGGCCGTGCAGCACGCCTCCTCGTCCGCGCCGCATCGCACCAGGTCGCCGCAGTCCAGGCGGCACTGCTCGAACTCGCACAGCTCGCCGGCCTCGCAGCAGTCATCCCCGCAGATTCCGCCCGGCGGGCAGCAGATCCCGTTGTGGCATATCTGCGTCTCGTCGCAGCATTCGCCGCCGCACAGGGGCCGGGGGCACGCGATGCAAATCCCCTCGTGGCACAGCGCCCCCCCGGCGCAGCACCCGTCGCCGCACACTTTGGCGGGCGCGCAGCACCCGTCGGCCGTGCACACCTCCCCGCCTGCGCAGCACATGCCGCCGCAAACGACTCCCGCGCACTCGTCCACGCACGCGCCGGCGCTGCACACCTGTCCCGGCGCGCAGCACACGCCGCCGCAGAATACCTGCCCCGGCGGGCATTCGCCGGAGGCCGTGCACACGCCCTCGTCGCAGACGAGGCCGTCCCGGCAGTCATCGGTCACGGTGCAGGGGCCTCCCTCCGGGCTCTTGCCTGCGGCCTTCTGACTGCCGCACGAGGCGGCAAGAAGCAGCAGCGCAGAGACCAGGGGAATCAGCAGAGCTGTATTATTCATATATTTCATAACCCACCTTCCTGTTGTTTGAGCTTACGGCAATCATAGCACTTTTTTTGATTATAGAAAATTCGCCCTACGATGATCTGCTTTTCTTCACTTTCATCCCGCTCCGATTTTTTGTAGGATTGACGAAACTCATGTAATGTTGTAGAAAATATTCGGACAGGTCGTACCCCATGAATGAAAAGTGGAAGAGCATCGGCAGGGGGACCGTCGTCGCCGAAAAATACCAGCTCATGCGCGAGCTCGAGCCCGGCGGAGGCGGCCCCGTCTTTGCCGCGGTCAGGAAGAAGACCAAGAAAATAGTCATTGTCAGGTTTTTCTCCGAAGCCGTCATCCCGAACATGAAGGCCTTCAACCGTGCCATGCGCAACGCCAAGGCGGCCTTCGACAAGCGCAACGAGTTCGTGACCATCCCTTTTGACTATGAGTTTCACGAAGGCGTCCCCTACGTCGTGTACAGCGGGGCCGCCATCAAGACGCTCCATCAGCTCCTGATGGGAGGTAAAAAGTTCACGCGCAAGGAGACAAAGAAGCTTGGCCAGATGCTCCTGTCGCCGCTCTCCACGCTCCACAAGGCCGGCATCTTCCATCTCGGGCTGTCGCCCATGTCCATCCACCAGAAAAAAAGCAAGGCTCAGGCTTTCGACCTGGGCGTCCTCGATTTCGGCGTTACGCAGACAAGGGGACACGATTACTTCACGCGCCTTGCCGACGACGAGCAGTACCGCTGCATCGCGGCATACGCCGCGCCCGAGCAGGCAGCCGGGGACGTCGAGGCGGACCACAGGGCGGACCTCTACGCCGTCGGGGCGCTGGTCTACAGGCTGCTCCTTGGCAGGGAGCCTTTCGACGGAAAAGACAGCGGCGAAATCCTGAAAAAAGTAAAATCCGAGAAGCCCGCCGGCCTCGGCGAGGGTGACGGCGACGGCGACCTGACGGTCCTTCAGAAGGAGTTCCTGTCACGCTGCCTGGAGAAGGACCCGGCCGGGCGCTTCCAGACCGCGCTCGAGATGCGCGAATCGTTCTTCAACGCCATGTTCGAAGAGGACGATTCATTCCCTTCAACGGAAAGAAAGAAAATCGTGAAGTCCGGCGGGCGGTCCCCCATGGTGTTCTACAAGGTATCCGATGACCAGGCCGACAGGATGGAGGCATCCACCGATGTGCCCACCAGGGAGCTGTCCGTGGAGCCGATCCTGCAAATGGCCAAGGTGGCCGCCGCCTTTGAAAAGCAGGTGCCGTCGGAGCAGGACAGGGAAAAAGAGGCCGGGAAACAAAAGCCGATCGACCACAAGAAGAGGGTGTCCCTCCCCCCTCCGCCCACGGACAGGGAAATGCCGTCCATCCCCCCGCCCCCGCTGCGGACGAGCAGGGAGCGCATACTCGAGCTCGCTAAACTGGCAAGGGAAACCGCGTCCGCAAAAGCCGCCGCTTCCGCGGCCAGGCTGTCGGAGCTGGAGGCTGATGCCCTCGAAAACGAGGGTGAGAGGCTGATTGCCGAATCCGGCCTGGGGGACAAAAAAGAGGAAGCTCCACCGGAAAGGAAAGAAACAGCGCCTGAAAAGGAAGAAGAAGCCGCGGACAGGGATGAGGCGGCGCCGGAAGGGGAGGAAAATAAAGGGGAGCCTGAAGCGGAAAAGAAGCCTGGAGAGGAGGAAGAGGAGGAAGCCCGGGAAGAAGAAGAGGAAGAGGAAGACGCCGCGGACGGGCAAGAGCCCGGCGATGAGCCGGAAAGGCCTTCGGTGTCACGCAAAGAGGCGGCAACCATACCCGCTACCTCGCCCGCGGATAGTTCCTACGCTTCCCTCGAACCTCAGGGTAAAGAATCGCCCGGAGAGCGGGAAGAGAAGAAAAAGGGCTATCTGTGGATTATTATCATCGCGATCGTTCTGGCCGCGATCGCGGCCGTCGCCCTCGTGTTCGCACTGACCGGCAACGCAGGGGAGGACCGGGGCGAAAACAACCGGGAAACGGGCCATGCCGCGCAGGAGCCCGAACCTCAGGACGAGCCTGAACCCGGGGGCGCGGAAACTGAAAGGCAGAAGGCCTCGCCCTCCGCGCAGGAAAGCAACTCCGCAAAAGCCAATCCCGCCGGGGAGGAGGCGGCGGAGGGGGAGGAGAAAACCGGCCAGGGGACGACATCGGGTGCGACACCCCCGGACGATGCGACCGATGATAAGAAAACCAGGAAGAAGGGACCCACGGAAGATCTCGAATTCGTCGATTAACAAGGCAGAGGCTAAAGCCTCCCTACCCGACGGGGGTAGGGGCGACTTCAGTCGCCCGCATAGTCAACTGATTCCAATCGCACTCAATCCTGAAACGCCAATATACAAAAACTGGATTCTGTCCTATAATAAGGGGTATATAATAGACAAATGGCGCATGCCGCCGGCGGGCCTCGAGGCAGGGGAACCTGCGGCCATGAACTGTTTGTAACCTGCTGAACCATGCCCGGGGAAAAGGACAGAACAACGTTCAAGTGCATCTACTGCGGAAAGCTGCATTCGCGTCTCGTGGACCGGTGCCCCCAAACCAGGGAGGCTTTCTCGCCCGCGCACAAGTTTGAGGGCGCCACGCTGTCCGACCGGTATCACCTGAAGCGCATTATCGGCGAAGGAGGCATGGGAATCGTCTATGAAGGCGCACATGAAAAGCTGGGCATAAAGATCGCCGTCAAGTTCCTGAGGGCGGACCTGAATTTCAGCGACGAAACCCTGCACCGCTTCGAGAACGAGGCGAAAGTGGCCGCATCGGTGGGCCATAAGAATATCGTTCAGATCATGGACATGGGCGTCCACAGGTCCGTTCCCTACTTTGTCATGGAATTTCTCGAAGGCAAGCCGCTCGACGGGATCATCGACAGGGAGGGAACGCTCTCCATCACGCAGTCCGTGGATATCGCAATCCAGATCCTCGAGGGCCTCAACGCGGTCCATCTCAAGGGCGTCATCCACAGGGACCTGAAGGATGAAAACATATTCCTCGTGCCCCAGCCCGGCGCCGGCGACCTGGTCAAGATCCTCGATTTCGGTATATGCCGGCTGCAGCCCCACTCCCCCCTGGTCATGAGCGCGACAAAAACAGGGGCCGTGTTCGGCACGCCCTGCTACATGTCGCCGGAACAGGCCGAGGGAAGAAGGGACATCGACCCGAGGACCGACATTTATTCCGTCGGCGCGATCCTCTACAAGATGCTCACCGGCCGCACGCCCTTTGTCGGCGAGAACTACAACACGATCATCGCGAGCATCATCAGCCGGGACCCGACGCCGCCCAGAAAGCTTAACATGGAAATTCCCAGGGACCTGGAAGAAGTCATTCTCATGGCGCTGCACAGGAACAGGGACGAACGCTTTCTCGACACCGTCGAATTCATCGAAAGGCTCGAGCCCTTCTCCTCGGTGCCGGTGCGCAGGGACAAGAGGATAAGCGCCCTCACGAAGACCAGGGAAAGAAAGGAGCCTATTCCGGCGGACATATGGGAAAAGGACCTGCCCGTTCCCGTGGTGATGGAGGACGGCGCTGCCACGGTTGAAAAACGCGTCCCCGACTCCGTGCTGGACAGGGAAAGACAGATGGCGGGCCTGGCGGACGTCGAGGTGCCCGCGGCAAAAAAGAAAGCCTTTTCCTGGGACGGCACGATGCAGCGGGCAAAGGGGATTCTCACGGGCAAGGAATTCGTCTGGCTCATGCCCGTCGGGATCGCGCTTTCCCTCATTGCCATCGTGTTCGCCGCCGCCGTGATCCTGACGTCCCTGAACGTCAACAGGATCGCCGGCGGCATCGAGAGGAGCGGGAAGAAAGCGGAGCCGGCCGTTGCAAAGGCCCCCGCCGACGGCGTGGTCACGAAAGTCGAGGAATCATCGATCGAGGTGATCCCCCCGGAGGTTGTCACCATGAGCTTCAACGGCATACCCCCGGGCGCGCGCATTTCCGTTGACGGGCAGCCGGTCGAGGACCCCGTGCGTGTCGACGTCAGGCAGGGGCCCTACCACGTCCTCGTCGAAGCCGATGGATTCGAGCCCTTTGAAGCGGACCTCCCGGTCAAGAGCGATACGGCCGTGCAGGTGAACATGACGCCGATATCGAAAAAGGACAGGAAAAAAGGCGGCCAGACAGACGTTGCTTCGCCGCCCATCGACAAGAAATACCCGGGCAAAAAGCACAGGAAAAAATGAACCGCCCCCCGATCACATTCTGCTTCATGCTTCTGTTTCCCGGAATCGTGCTCGCGGGACCGACCCCCGACCCGGTCAACCCCGACTTCAACCCCTACGACGAGAAGGAGAAGAAAGGGAAGCCGTCCCATGAAAAGCAGCCTGCGGAAAAAACGGACGGAGGCGGCCGGGCGGAGGATGAAAAGCTGAAAAAGGAACAAGCCGCCGAGCTGCATTTCTTGAGGGGTGTCGAGTTTTTCGACGACGGCATGATTTCCGCGGCCCTGGCCGAATTCCTGAAATCGTACAAGGACGCTCCGGCCTGGGAAGTTCTTTATAACGTGGGCGTGTGTTTTTACAGGCTCGGAAGGTACGATGAGGCGCTGGAGGTCCTCGAGCGCTACGCGGAGGACGGCGGCTTGGATATCCCCGCCGACAGGAAAGTCGCGGTCGAAAAGCTCAAGGCCAAGATGGCTGCGACCTATGGAAACATCATCATCGACTACAGGCTGCCGGGTTTGAAAATCACGATCGACTCGAAAAAAACGTACGATACGCCCGTGGCGCAGCCCATTCCGGTGTCGGCCGGCATCCACTCCATCACCATGTTCAGGGAGGGTCATTACCCGGCCGTGTTCGAGGTGCCGGTGGCCAGCGGGGAAGACGTCGTGCTCCCCGTGAAAATGGACATGATGCCGCTCATGGAGGCCTGGATGACCGAAACGGGAAGGTCCGCGGACCCCGCAAGAGAGAAAAAGATAAAGGACCTGAAGATCGCAACCTGGACGTTTTTCAGCCTGTCCCTTGCGCTGGGCGTTTCAGCCGTTGCCGCCGGCGCCGTGACGTACAAGATCAAAGAGGAGCAGGACGTCGAGCTCATTGAATGCGAAATGCCGATCACGTCTTACGAGGACTGCCCGGATGCCTTCGATCTGAAGGATCGCGGGGAAAAGTGGAAAGACGCGACGAACGGTCTTCTCATCAGCGTCGGCGCGACGTTCGCCGTGACGCTCGCCCTCTGGATCGCTGAAATGGCGGTCCGGAAGAAATCAGCGGACGAGGAAACAGGGGCGGGCGAAACCGAGCTTGCGGCGCATGTCGGCGTTCCCGGCCCGGGAGCCTTGAAAATCACATGGTGAGAAGATTGCGCAACCTGATGCTCGTGCTGCTGCTGGGCTCCGCAGGGTGCCTGGTGAGCTTCGACTTTCCAGTGAGCGACGGGACGCAGGACACGGCCGACGAGGATGAGTGCTGCGAGCCCGGGCCCGGGCCGGAAACCGCCGGGGACGGGAACGCGGACGCGGATGACCCCGATGAGAGTGAAGACCCTGAAACTGATTCATGACAATCCTTCCGGTCTATTGAATATTTTGCTTTCAGGTGACAGATTGCCAAGATTGAGCTAAGATGTCTTTTAAATATATTAGAATGGGGGATGTATCGCACTTCCAGCGTGTGGAATGAAACCTGACGCGTTCATATGCCCGCATTGCGAGACCCCGGGTGATGACCTGGGAAATCCCTGCACCGGGTCCGTGTGCCTGAAGAAGGAATATTATTTCATTCCCCTGGAATCCTACAAGCGCTACAAGCGGTGGATCGCGGAGCAGGAAATGCCCGAGGATCCCGAGATCGGTCACGTGGTCGACCGCTATCTCATCATCGAAAAGCTCGGGCAGGGCGGCATGGGGGCCGTTTACCTCGCCCTGCAGATGCCGCTCCAGAGAGGAGTGGCCCTGAAGATGGTCTCGGGCATGGTGCTGGACGACGTGGCAAGGCAGCGGTTCGAGAGGGAGGCCAAGGCCATATCCATCATCTACCACCCCAATATCGTGGGGCTCATAGATTACGGGTTCAATCCCTCCAGCGGGGCGCCCTTCATGTCCCTCGAGTTCGTCAAGGGCGGCAGGGAGCTCGGCGACGAGATGGAAGCGCGGCTGAACCGGGGCGAGGCATGGAAGCTGGAGGAGCTTAAGAACATCTTCACGCAGATCCTCAACGGCCTCGGCGTGGCCCACAAGAACGGGCTCATTCACAGGGACATCAAG
>JBDRLK010000706.1:0-7283 GCA_043813155.1 Pseudomonadota bacterium
GCCGTCACAATCGTTATCCACCCCGTCGTTACACGTTCGCTCGGAGTAACCTTCAAACCCGCAGTCTGTATCGTAGCAATCGATGTTCCCGTCCAGGTCGTTGTCGATCGAGTCCCAGCATACCTCTGCGTTTCCGCACAAGCAGGTATCCTGCCGGCATTCCCCGAACTGATGTCCTTCGATCCTGCAGTCCGCGTCGCACGAGATGTTATTGCATTCTTCTTTGTCCTTCTCGCATGCCGTGCAGAACGCTAACGCCAGGAACCCTGCGAGCGCCAGGCCGTAAACCGACCCGAATTGTTTCGTGTTGTGGTGAAGTTGAAAGCTCATTTTTTCCTCCTTGTCATGGTGTTCATAATGCTGGACGCACGTGGCATCGTTTTTCAGACACCTTCACTTCGATTTCTTTCTTTCCTCTGAATCGCCTGTCGTGCGGCATGCGCTTGAGCAATCGCTTAAATCCAAAGAAGTCATGAAATCGAGCTCCCGCCTCACCTCATCGATCGTCTCGAGCTTCTTGTAGAAAAGCGCTGTAAAGCCGCCGCTTATGGGATCAGGCCGAAACCCGCCCTCATAGCCCATCTCCCGCATCTTCTCCTGAACCTTCTTCATGTAGGCAATGACCTGGTCCTCGCACCGCCACAGCCACCCCGTGCCCCGGTCAGGGTCCTGGTCCAGAAGAACCACCTGGGCCTCGATCTCTCCTGAAAAGTCAATACCCAGGTGGGCTTCGAGGGTCCAGACAATGCCTCCGCCAATCACGGTGTCGCTGCGGAAAAAGTCGATCTTCTGGCCGCTCCAGCCGGAGCCTGGTTGTTTTTGGAAAAGGTCCACTAGAAACCAGAAGGTTTTTGGCGTTTCCCTGGCCTTGGGCTTTACCCGGAGGATCTTTGATCCCTTGCTTTTCATTGTCAGCGCCTGCCTTTGTTCGATGCGGTTTTGTGTGTTTCAATGAGGCGGACGCGCGAGAGGTAGGATTTCGGACATGGCTACTATAGATTTTTCAGGTCCTGGCTCCGGAATACGGCCCTGAGACCGAAAGCCATTAGCTATAGATCCAAATTGACATGTATGGCCAATATGCTACTATCGAATCTCATCGAAAGATTTCTCGATGGGGACGGATAAGAACACTGAAAAGGCCATTTCCACTGCCCGGGAATTTGTGGAAAAAGCTGCGGCAGGGGCCCGGGGAGAGGCCCTGGCCGGATATTTCGATATTCTCAAACCTTATCTTGATATTTCCATAAAGGGAGTTTTTTCCAGGTGGTCCGGGCCGCCGCCCATTTCCATCAAGGATATTTCGCAGGCCCTGTATGAGAAGTTCCTGACAACGCCGCCGCAAAAGACCGGGGCTGAAAACCCCCTGTCAAGGATCCAGGCATGGGCCAACGCCACGGCCTTTCGGCTACTCATCAGTGAAAGGCGAAAGGAAAGGGTACGGGCCTTACACTCCGAGGAGATCAGACACCAGGCATCCAACCCCTCTGCGGAATGCAGCATCTCGGACATTGTGGAGCAGCGCCTCGAGAACCAGCGCTTTGTCCAGTACCTCGAGCTCGAGGGCGCACACAAGCTCGCGGAAATAGCCAGAATCGTGTTTGAGACCGGGAGCGTGGATTCCGAGCAGCTCGGGGCACGCCTGGAAATATCTCCGACATCGGCTTACAAGCGCTTGCAAAGGCTTCGACTGGCGCGGGCCATGTATGATACCATGAGAGAAAGGGGGATAAAGAAAGATGCGGGGTAAGGCTGAAAAAAGGCCGTGGGGATCAAACCCGTTGGCCGGCAAGGAAGTGTGCCATGTGGCGACCTGAAAAAAAGCTTGTAGAGGTCACGGCCCAAAAGCGTGACGATCTGCTTGTCGAGCTTCTGGACAAAAACCTCGACACGGAAGACCCGCAGGCAAGGAAAAAGGTCCTGGAGCTTTTCCAGGCTATCGGTATGCGTCATGTCATGGGCCTCGAGGATGTTCTCTCGGACGAGCACCGGGAGGCGGCCTGTGGCCTCGTGTCCCTGGCCCTCGAATCTTTGGATCCCGAGGGCCTCCTTTCGGCGGCTGAAAATCTTGTGCTCCGGGCGCCCGAGCTTTTAATGCTGGAAGACGAAGCCCTGAAAACGCTCGAGGATGAGCTCGAGGCGAATCTTAAGGAGCGCGACAGCGTCGAGCTCGTGCTTTCAGGCGCCAGGGCCGTGCTTGGCCGGGAACCAGAGCTTCCCCTCGAGCTCGAGACCGCGATCCTGACCTTCGAGGACCTTGTCAGGGACGAGCTGTGGCGTCTCCTGCCCCTGGGCCGGCGAAGAGCTGCCGGCATTCTCTGGGCCGAGCCCTCCATGCGACAAAAATTCTGGTGGTGGGTCCTGGGCCAGGATCTTCCTGAAACCGCGCTCGAGGATCTTTCCACGGCCGCGCGCATCATCCATCTTTTTCCCAAGGCCAGGCAGGGGCTGGAGGCCATGATCGAGGGAGAGAAGGCGTTCGAGGTGGAAGCCGAGGCCCGGCAAACGTCCGGCCGCAAGGATATTTCTCTTCGCGAGCACATTCTAAAAAGCCGCTACGATGCCCTTTGCAGGAAGGAAACGCGCGAGGGCGTTTTGAAGCTTGCTGCCGACGAGGGCCAGGAACTTGTACTTGTGCGAGAACCGGAAACATCGCCCAAGGTCGCGGTGTCGAGCAACGGCCGGCGGCTCATCGTGGACATCGAGCCCCCGCACAGGCTGAAACAGGGGAAAAGGCCCGTGCTCGAGGCTCAGGGTCAAAAGCCTTTGGAGCTTATGCCTACGGAGCGGGGAAGATATGAGGCGCCGCTCGACGAAGTCGCGTTTCAGGCAACGACAGGAAAACTTGTCATTGCCCTGGACACGGACGAGATCGTGCTGGAGATTCCCTTCAAGAAATAACCATGGCCGCACTTGACGACTACATAAGCGCGATCAAGGCCCTTCACGAGCGCGGCCTGAACCGGTCCGCGCTTTCGATCTTTCGCAAGGCGGACGAGACCTTCGGCGACAGTGTTCGCGGACCCACGATCAACCGGCTTATTGCGGCTGTAAGACAAGCGGCCAAGTATCCCAAAATCCCCCCGGGCATTTATGCCCTGACCTCGTTTGAGGGCGTGGGCATTGTAGTGCCGATCCAGGCCGAGGAGGGCTCGGCCAGGATCGGTGATCCTGCAGCGAGCCAGGCATGGCATACGGCCCATGAGTACATTCTGGCCAACAGGAAGGAGTTGCTTTCGCAGCGACCATCGTCCCTGTCCATTCCCGTTTTAAAGCCCGTGCTGCCGCAGCCATTTGAGCTCGAGGGGGGATCGCTCGGTCTGCCTGCAGCCCTGGCAATTATAAGCCGTCTCGGCGCCTCGCCCCGAAAGCCCGTTCTGGCCACGGGCCAGATCACGGACAAAGGCATGATCGATAGCATTGGCCAGCTCGAGGAGAAACTCGAGGCCGCGATCAGCGAGCTTGGAGACACTGACGGCGTCATCCTCGTGCCCGCCCACCAGGAGTATACGGGCCCGCGGGCTGTAAATATCAAACCCGTCCGGAATCTTGCGGAGGCGATTTCGGCCGTCCTAGCACCAAAGGTCAAAGAGCCGAAGGAATCTTTTCAATCGGAGCCATCACCATCTGAAAAGAGGAAGAGTCTGCCCTCTCTGCTTTTCGTTTTTTTAATGTTTTTATGCGTGGGCTTTCTCGGGGGGGTTACGATCCTGTATATCAATGCATGCGAGGAAAAAGAACGAATTCAACCGCAGCCGGAACCCCTGCAGTTTGAAACCAATATTCCTCCAACCGTTGAACCCGCCAGCCACAAGGCGGATATCAAGGAGGTTATCGACGCCTACCGGGGACTTCAAATCGCGTGGGAAACATGTAAGCGCGATGCCTACTACGGCTATTTTGTGGAAGAGCTCGATCGGTACTACAACCTGGATCCTGCGCCTCTCGATTTCATCAAATCGGCCCGCGACGCTCGCTTTGATGAAAACTGCCAGCACCTCAAGGGCCACAGGAACGCGGCGATCCAGTTTATCGAAATAAGTCAGAGTCGGGCCGTTATAACCATCTGCCCCAGCGGCTCATGGAAGGATGGGACCTGTGTGGACCGAAAGACCGGCGGACCCTGGGAGCTTGCAAAAATATTCGGGTATGTCAAAGAGGGCGGCGAATGGAAGATCCTGTTTGAGTTCAGCAACAGGGACAACCTGAAAAAGCCGCACAGGCACGATGTCTACCGCGGCTACAAGATCGACCCGAAAGCATGGATAGAGATCTGGTAGGGGGGAAAATTATCAAATCGGATACTTAAATATTATCCATTTACAGGAGGCCAACATGTCCTTTTCAATCCTGCATCTTTTAGATCAAGTCTTTACAGTCGAAACAATCATGACGCCTCGCAATGAGTTGTCAACATTGAATAACGCAAGAAGAATAACAATAAAGAAGGAAGACGAGTATCTCTTGCGATACGATCTGATTCCCTTAACGGAAGATGGGCGTATTGTCGAAATTTATCATACCAAGACCAACAAGAAAGAATCTATAACTGAAAAGTGGTTGATTACAAGAGACACGAGCATTCCCGAATTAATGAACCTTTTTGTTGAATCAAGTCAACAAGGCTTTATTGTTCTCCAACGACAGGATGTTGTTGGTCTGGTAACAGTGGCGGATTTAAACAAACTTCCGACGCTTGTTTACCTTTATAATTTGTTTGCGGAGTTCGAAGTATCCCTTGAAATATTGATTAGAAGTACTTTCAGAAATAACATGGAAAAAATTCTATCATTCCTCAGGAAGGCAAGAAAGGATGACGTTATCGAGAGATACAATGAACAGGTGATCAATAATATTGAAATAGATTACCTTCATTTATTGTATCTATTAGACATCATTGATGTTGTTATTGGGCATGATGAACTTCGAAATAAATTGGGGTTTCCATCAAAAACTAAAGCAGAGAAAGCTTTAGGTGGAATTACCAGATTTCGTAATCGCATTATGCATCCAGCACAACCGTTGCTTGTTAAAATTCCAGAAGATTTAAGTAAAGTATTGAAACACGTCGCTACAATAAAGAACGTAATCAATCAAATAAACTCCCTCAGCTAAAATTCATTATTCATCTTCCTCTTCCAGGACTCCTGACATGGTACACGGCAACTGTGAAACATTATGGGTAGCATCTGGTCAACTTTCTCATCGATGACGCCCTTTCCCTGGAGGTCAGAGTGTTTCAAATATTATTACCCCCATGGGATGTTTTCTCTCGACGGTATGCTAAGGGCATGTCAAGAGACCTGTCTTCATCCCAATCGTCTTCGTCTTCTACTATTTCTTCAACAGCGGCAACTTACTGGCAGTCTTCATGATCAAATGCAATACTATCATGTGACCGTCATCAGGATATAGTTCACAGGTCCTTCTTTCCTTTCACAACGAGTAACCAAAGGTGTGAAAATAGTATACACCCCCGGGGGCAAGTTTGACAAAATCGGGGGGTCGGGTGTATTCTGTAAACATGGAGATTCTCGACGAGAAAACAGAGGAGAAGGCATCATGAAACGAATCAAGGATTGCATCTTTTATCCCGGTTATCATCTGTACGGGCTCCTCAATGAAAAGTACGAGAAGAGCGGGCTTGCGCCAAAGGAGGTTGCCCGGAGAATGGGCTATGCCAACATTGCGAAGGGGATCCGGAGGCTCGATCAGGTACTCAGCCTTGCCATGGATCCGCCGGAGAGCATCCTCGATGCCCTCTCCATCTCTACCGAGGAGTTTTGGGAGGCCGTGGAAAAAGACAGGGCAGCCTGGCAGGCAATCAGGCAGAGGCAAGCCGAGCAAAGGGAATTTTTCAGGCTGCACTTTCACCTTGTCCTGGAGAACGCGCAAAAAATACTCGACAGCCCGCGGTACTGCAACGTGGTCCTTCTTGACTCCTACGTGGCTGCCCCATACACGTCTGGAAGCGGCCCGATCCCGATCGGGGTCCTGCTCGAGATGTGGATGGACCGCAGGCTGATCGTGCCGTGCCCCCAATGCAACGGCAGGGCGCACATCCTGGGGGGCGGCTCGGGCCTTCTGGGCAGCGGACATATATGCCATGGCCTCTGCATCGACTGCAGCCGGTTCGTGAATGGGATAAACCCGGATAATCACTCCGAAGATTTCGTCAGGCCCGTCATGACCAGTATCCACAGCCGCAATGCAAGGTTCAAGCGGGAGCCTGCCATCAACTGGTGGCAGCTCCTGAATGAGCTGAAGGAAGGCAAGGTGGACGAAGATGCCGAGCTGAGCGCGCCGGAAGAGATGATCGTTGGCATTGGCATTTAGGGAGGCTTACATGATCAACAACACATTAATAGCTTATGGCCCGGTCAATGAGATCACCAGGCTGAAAAGCTTCCTGGAAAACATTCAGCAGGCCGCGAGCCTGTTCTCCTGCGAAAACAGGGAAAATGAGTTTATTGCCGAGGCCATCAATGTCACTGATGACATCGATCCCGAAGACGTGTGCTATGAGCCCATTGTCCCAAAACGCTTCAGGGGGCCGGAAGACGAGGATTTCGGGTCGTTCGAAACACCGGGCGTGGTCTGGGATGTGGCGGCCGGGAAAAAGGCGGTAAGAAAGCTCATAAAAAAGCTTGTTGCTCAATGCGAGTGGTGCGACCCCGATGCGCCGCGCGGGATCATCTGTGCGGATTTCCTCCGTCAAATGCTTTGGCATGTTAAAGGAAACAGGAACAAGAGCTGCCTCCTCTTCGCGTTTCAGTCATCGCCCTATAACACGTGCAAGGTGCCATATAACGCTCTGGCCCTCATGTTCCAGGACCTGACGATGTTCGTCCGCCTGACCGGGGACCTGTTTCAATCCGAACGTTCGCCTGCATGGAGCTATGAATTTGCACGGGGCTACCTGCAGGACGAGTATATCGAGGGCGTGACCGAGGTTGACGACGATGAAGACGATGATGAAACCGGAATCGAGGTTATTGACCTGGACGATTAGACGATTCACACAAAGGTTTTCAATTTCTTACAACTGGTGTCAAACAATGGCCAAATGAAAGGAGGCGCCCATGATCAGCAACACACTCATCGCCCGTGGCCCTGCCAAAGACATTGACGGGCTGAAAAGCTTCCTGGAAGACATCGAGCTGGCCGCGGGTCTGCTCTCCTGCGAGGACAAGGAAAATGAATTCATCGCCGAGGCCATCGATTTCTGCGAGGAGCCCCATCCCGAGTACGTGGGCTATGAAATCTATGTCCCTGAAAAGGTC
>JBDRLK010000707.1:0-3986 GCA_043813155.1 Pseudomonadota bacterium
TGTTCGAGCCGCCGCCCGCGCCCAGGCCCGGGATGCCGGTCACGCCCGGATCGGTCCAGGTGCCGCTGCCGTTGCCGTGGCGCACAGCGAAGCCGGAGGAAAACTGGTCGGCCCCGAAGATCACGTCCAGGTTGCTGTCGCCGTTGAGGTCCGCGAAACCGGCGCCCTGCAGCGTGTCCGAGGGAAGGCCCGTGGTTGCCAGTGAAAAAGACAGGCTCCCGTTGTTTTTCCAGGCCACGGCGCCGGACACGTGGTCGCCCACGACCGCGTCGAGCATGCCGTCGTTCGTGAAATCGCCGATGTCGCCGCCCCAGCCGCCGGCGAACATGCCGCCCGCTGGCAGCGCCGCGGCCGACCGGAACGTCCCGTCGCCGTTGCCCGGAAAAACCTGGGCCGTGGAAGTCATGCGCGCGTTGACAAAGATGTCGGCGTTGGCGTCGCTGTCCAGCGTCGCGACAAGGGGAACGGACTTTCCGGCATCGTTGACGAGCTGTGCGCCCCAGGCGTAGGTGAAGTTCCCGCCCGCGCAGCCGGGCGGAGAAAACGAGTTGAGGCCCGTGCCCGCTTCGGGCACTGCCGCGGCGCCGCAGAGCATGTTGCATGGGCCCGGGCCCGTGTCCGGGATCACGTCAGGGACAGCGTCCGGGACAGCGTCGGCCGGCACGTCCGCCGTTGTGTCGATCATGGTGTCGGCTCCCGTGTCAACGCCCGTGTCGATCAGCGTGTCCTGCCCGTCGTCACCCTCGCTGCAGCCCGCGGCCGCCGGGCCCAAGCACGTAATAAGGGTCATGAGCATGTTGAGATGGTTCATGGCTGTCTCCCCTTTTTTTGCAGTCAGATCATCAGGCCCTGCACGATCATGGCCTGGGCCCCGATGTAGGTGGCCATGACGATGGGCTTACCGAGCGCCAGCCTGGTCCTGAACTTGTCGAAGGCAAGAACGCTGTCGGACGCAATGAACGTGACGGCGCCGGCCAGAACGAGCCAGCAGGCCGGGCCCGAGAAATCCACAGCGCGAAGCAGCGCGCCCACGCCCATGCCGAGGATGCACAGCATGTACACGATGACGGGAATCTTCATGCTGCCGAGCTTTGCATGGACAAGCGAGTACATGAGAGCGCCGTAGGCGGCGAAGAGAATGATCAGCGCATACAGCCAGGCGGAAATGGCGCCAAAGCTTTTTATGGACATGAAAAACACGACCACGTAGAGGACCTGGTTGACGAGGAACGATCCAAGCCCGCCCATGAAAAACTTTTCTTTCTCGCCAGGGAGCATGAGAAAAACATCGCCGCAGAAGCCGAAGAACAAGGCCGCAACGACGAGCCAATTCGGCGACGCGACTCCGGTCACGTAATAGAGAATGAGAAGCGGCATGAGAAGCGGCTTGGTGGCGTAAATGATCTTCCTGTTTTTTTCCTCGTTGGCGCTGGCCGCAACGTTGATCGCCGCGTCGACGGCCAGCAGGATGAGCAATACGGTGCTGACGGTTAATCCAGGCATTGATAACTCCTGCTCGACACTGTCTTGATACTTGAGTTTTTTTTCACCAGACGCGCTCGCAGTGGACGATCACGGGCCACGGCGACAGGTCCCCGGAGTCCCGTTCGTCGCCCAGCTGTCCCGCGCTGTTGCTGCCCCAGCATTTCACCACGTCATCCTCCAGGAGCACGGCGCACGTGTGATCGAAGCCCGATGCGATGGCGCTCACACGTGACATGGGAACGGAAGGCTCAGCCTCCTCAACGACGTACACGGGTGTTGTGCGGATCGTGCCGGAGCCGTAGGTCCCGTTGCCGAGCTCGCCGAAATCATTGCTGCCCCAGCACATGACCTCCCCGGTCCTGAGCTTCGCGCAGCTGTGGTCCCCGCCCATGGAGATGGAAGAGGCGTTTCCAATCGTGCCCGCCGGCACGGGATAATCCTTTGTCGCCGTTGTCCCGTCGCCGAGCTGGCCCTCGTCATTCCTTCCCCAGCACGCGACCATGCCGCCGCCCAGGACCGCGCACGAGTGGACCCTGCCGAGCGAAAGGGACATGGCGCCGCCCAGACGGTTGGAGCTTCCTTCCGACGCCACGACGTAGACCGCCCTGCTGCGATGGGTTCGCGTGTCATCGCCGAGCTGGCCGTAGCTGTTGTAGCCCCAGCACATGACTTCACCCGAGTCCATGAGCGCGCAGGTGTGGCCGGACCCGTAGTATTCGCCCCCGCAGTGCAGTGAAGCCGCCCCTTCCAGGGCCGACCCAGTTGTCGCCGCCTGCACGGTAACAGGCTCGTGCTCTTCGGCGCCGCTCCCCGACTCGCCGTTGCCGAGCTGGCCCTGGGCGTTCGAGCCCCAGCACATGACCCTGCCCGTGCTCAGGAGGGCGCAGCTGTGGCCTCCGCCGGCGCAGACCTGCTCCACGACGGTCGACTCCAGCCCCACCACGTCCACGGGCGTGCCCATGTCCGTGTCGCTCGTTCCATTGCCGAGCTGGCCGTAGTCGTTGTTGCCCCAGCACTTGACGCCCCCTTCGACCACGGCGCAGGTGTGCCGCGTTCCGGCAGACACCTGCTGCGCGCCGGTCGTCAGCCCCGTGACGTCGTCGGGCGCGAGGATGGCCCCGAATATGCCGTTGCCCGCCTGGCCGTACCCCCCGTTGCCCCAGCATCGAAGGCCCGTGGTATTGAGCTTCACACAATTGTGCGACCCGCCGGCGTCTATTGCCGCGGCGCCGTAGAGCATTTCGATCGGGTCGCCTTCGCAGAAACCTTCGGACGTGCACGTGTCGGACTGCGTGCAATAGTTGCCGTCATCGCACTCTGCGCCCGCGCGCGGGGACCAGTCGGTCCGTGTCGCCGGGGGTTTGCACTCCAGGCACGCGTTGTCCCCGGGCCTGTCGTATGCGTCATGGCACTCCCCGCCGATATAACAGGCATTGGAAATGATCGGGTGGCCGCAGGCGCCTTCGCCGTCGCACAGGTCGAGCGTGCATTCAACGCCGTCGCTCGAGCACGCCATGGTGTCCGGCATGTCAGTCCAGCCGTACTGGTTTGCGGACGCATCGCACCCCCTGCACTCATTGGCCGCGTGTTCCGTTCCGTCAACAACGCACTCCCCGCCGATCGTGCAGTACGAGTCCTGCAGCGCGTTGTCGCAGGAATCGGAAGACTCCCCGCAAAAATCGTCCGTGCACCCCAGGCCGTCGTCGCACGTGTCGCCCGCGCCGATACAGTCGCCGGCGCCGCTGCACTCGTCCGTTTTCGTGCAGAACAGGCCGTCATCGCAGGGCGTTCCTTCCCCGGGAGGCGTTCCGTCCGCGCACGTGTGCGTATCGGTGTCGCATGTTTCTTCGCCGTTGCACGGATTGCCGTCCCTGCACTCATTGTCTTCGTCGCATTCGCCCTGTTCCGGCGCGTCGGCTCCATCCCCGTCCCCGGCCGTGTCCCGGCCGTCCCAGGCGTCCGCGCCGTCGCCGTCATCCGTGTCCCCGGCCGCGTCCGCATCCACGTCCCCTCCCGCGTCTTCCCCGGCGTCTTCGTTCACGTCGAACTGCGCCGCGCATGCCGCCGCCAGGAGGAATACGAAACCGAACGGCAACAGGCGCGCAGCCGGCCTGCCTGGTCCTGCGGCGGTCATCGGGAACTTCCTTTCCCCATGCTCTTCTCCACCTGCCCGGCGATCCTCTCGCAGCTTTCATCCGTCGCCTCGGCGCTCGGGCCTTCGACCATGACGCGGCAGACATTCTGCGTTCCCGAGTAGCGCACGAGCACGCGCCCCTCGTCGCCGAGCTCCGACTCCACCTGCCTGATGACCTTGACGACCTCGGGCACCGACTCTATGTCCGGCTTGGCGGCGACCTCCACGTTGATCAGCTTCTGCGGAAAAACATCCATGAGCGCGGCAAGCTCGGACAGGGGTTTGCGCTGGTTGAGCATGGCCGCAATGAGCTGCATGGCCGTGAGGATGCCGTCCCCGGTGGTGTGATGGTAGCGAAAAATAATGT
>JBDRLK010000708.1:0-6108 GCA_043813155.1 Pseudomonadota bacterium
GCTTGCGGTCACAAAGGACGACCTGCACAGGCTCGAGCTGAAAAAGCTCAAGATCAAGGACGACCTGGCCGGGCTTACGACCACCAGCAGATCCCAGCTCTCCCTCAATGATTTCAACAAGAAGTAGGCCGGAAACTAAAGGAGAATGAGTGATGGCGGACAGCAGCTTTGATCTGACCGGAAAAGTCGCGCTCGTGACCGGCGGCAACAGCGGGATCGGCCTGGGCATGGCCGACGCGCTCGCCCGGGCCGGGGCGGGCGTGGCGATCTGGGGAACGAGCAGCGACAAGAACCAAAAAGCAGGGGCGCAGCTCGAGGCCCACGGCGGGCGCGTCCTGGCGCAGCGAATCGATGTTTCGCTCGAGAGCGCAGTCAAGGAGGGGTTTGCGGCGGCTGTTCGGAAAATGGGGCGCATTGACGCCGTGTTCGCCAACGCCGGCGTCATGGGCGCAGCGCCGTCCTTTATTGACCTGACAACGCAGGAGTGGCGCCGCGTCCTGGGCGTTAACCTGGACGGCGCTTTTTTCACGCTCCGCGAAGCGTCGAGGCACATGGTGGAGAGGGGAGGCGGGGGATCGCTCGTGGGCACGTCCAGCCTCGCAGCGCTCTGCGGCCTTGCCCGGGCGCAGCACTATGGCGCGACCAAGGGCGCCATGATCGCCATGATCAGGGCATGCGCCGTCGAGCTTGCCCGGCACGGGATTCGCGCCAATGCGATTCTTCCGGGATGGGTCGACACGGGCATGACCTCGGCTTTCCTCGATTCGGACCCGTTCCAGAAGAGGGTTCTCCCGCGCGTTCCCGTGCGGCGGTGGGGTGCGCCCGCTGATTTCGGCGGGGTGGCCGTTTACCTGGCCAGCGATGCTTCTCGCTATCACACGGGAGACACGTTCGTGATCGACGGAGGGTATTCGATCTTCTAGCCGTTGCCGGCTCATCGCACAGCTGCAACCGCTTGGTGTGCGGGGCTTCAGCCCCGCCGCAGCGGCCCTAAAGGGCCGCACTACATTCATGTTAACGACTGTCGACTATCGCACAGCTGCAGCCGGAGGTCAGGCCGGTTTCATGGATGCCGCCGCCGTCGGTCCCGTCGTCGGGGCGGGGCGTGTCGGCCGGCGCGTCGGCAGGCAGATCGTCGACAACGTCTTCCGCGTCCTCGGTCGCGTCCGCGGGCGGCGGGTCGTCACAATCCTCGTCCGTGAGGCCGTCGCAATCGTCATCCACGCCGTTGCATTCGGAATCATCCGCCGCGGGCTCCCCCGGCGTGCAGGTCTCCTCGCCGTCCGAGCAGCTGGATTCCCTTGCGCAGCCGCCCTTGCCGCAGGTCGTGGGCTCGTAGTCCTCGTCCACGCTGCCGCTGCAATTTTCGTCGCGGCCGTCGCAGGTGGCGTCGTCCCCGGACGGCGCGGGCAGGGGGCTGCAGTCCTCGACACCGCCCGTGCACGTGCTTTCGGCCAGGCATTCGCCGTTGCCGCACGTGTAGGGCGCGTAATCCTCGTCCACCTCATCGTCGCAGTCGTCATCCGCGCCGTTGCACACCTCGGTCCCGGGAACGCAGGGATCGCCGATGCACTCTCCCACGGCCGTTTCGATGCCGATGTCCTCGCCGTAGTAGAAGCGCAGTATGTCCCGGTAATTGTCGCCGCGCTCGTCCAGGCAGCGCGAGCCCCACTGGGACATGCAGCCGCGGTTGCGGTAGTTTTCCGGATGGACCCAGCCCAGCGTGGACTGCTCGATGCCCGAGCCGGACAGCCCTTCATTGTACGTCACGTAGCGCTCCGTGTTCGTGGGGTCGGGGTCGCTGCCCGTGGCCATGCACGTGGACCTGTTGGAAGGGTCGGCGCCCGCGACATAGAACGCGCAGACCGTGACGCCGCTGTAGGTGAGGACCTGGCCGGAAGTGGCCTCCACGGCGGCGTGATGCTCGGCAGTCGGCGTCCGGCCGCAGGAGTATACCTGGTCGCCCGTGCCGTCGCCGATCGAGCCCGCCGTCTCCATCTTGTAGTACATGAAGGACCGCGCGGAAACGGCCTGGACCTTGAGCGCCTCCATGTCCGCGCCGCCGTTCTCGCATTGAATCACGTGGGGGATGTAGTCTGTTTCCGCATCGACCCAGCCGATTCCCCGAACATTGACGCTGCAGAAGGCGTCAAGAGGGAAAACCCGCACGCCGACAGCAGGCTCCTCCTCGATCGATGTGCAGGTCTGCAGGGAAAAGGCGAGGAGCGCGGGCACAAGAACAAGGGCCAGCCGTTTGAGAGTCCGGCCCGCGGTTTGCGCTGCGCTGCGCGGCTGATTGTTCTTTCGCATTTGCATTATTTTAATCCAGGTTGTTCAATTTACAACCCTTTTTTTTGATTATCGCAGCTTCAGTCGCGATTGTTTCCAATGCGGTGTTTATTTTTGACGATGGCATGGCAACGGCTCACGGCGGCGAGCACTTGCCGCACGTGTCCCAGCCCCAGCATGCCAGGGCGCCGTTTGTTTTCACACCGCAGGTAAACAGGTTGCCCGTGCTGATCTGGGAAAAGGTGTTCGGGGGCGGATCGCACTCGCCGTTCTCGCAGTATCCCCAGCACGCAGCGGTGCCGTCGTCCAGGATGCCGCAGCCGTGCAGAACGCCGGTTGCGACCTGTGTGAGCGGTTCGTCGGGAGGCTGGTTGAGCGCGTGCTTTTCCACCATGGTTTTTCGTTGAAGCTGCGTGCCGTGGAGAATATGTTTGATCTCAAACTTATTAATAAACGGGTCGATCTCTGAGGCGGATTTGAACGTTCCGGCCGTGACCGTGATATCCAGCGCCTGTAATTCGTCCTCGCCGTCCTTTTCCCCGTGCCCCCAGCAGACGGCCTTGCCTCCCTTCGTCACGCCGCAGACATTCATCTGGTTCGCGCTGAGCATGGTGAAGGACTGGGCCGGCGCCCTGAATCCGGCTTCTTCGGAGCCCAGGCACCTGCTTTTGCCTTCGTCCGAAAGCAGGCAGATGCTCACATGCCCCACCTCGACCTGGACGAGCTTTCCCGAGGCCGCGCTCACGCTGAAGCTCGCGGCTCCCCAGCAGGACACCGTGTCATCCTCGCGCAGGCCGCAGGTGAAATACGTCCCCGCGCTGACCTGCTTGAACTTTCCCTCGGGCGGACTGCAGCGGTCGGCCATGAATTTGGTGTGCAGCGCGCCCTCGCACCGGCCCCAGCAAGCGACTGAGCCGTCTTTCGTGACGCCGCAGGTGTACGTGTCGCCCGCGTCGATCTGGCTGAAAAAGTCCGGTGGAGGCGTGAGCATGCCGTGGCCCATGCACCCCCAGCAGATGACGACACTGTCGCTTCTCAGGGCGCAGGCGTGCTCATAACCCGCCGTGACCTGCTGGAATAATCCCATGGAAGGGGTGGAAACACCTGCCGCCGGGCCTGACCTGACGCCCATGCCGCACGAGAGCAGAGCAAGCGGCGCAGGAACCACGAGTATGAAACCCATCAAGGCTGTCAGAAGAGCTCTTTTCGATTTTGTCATGCGGTTCCCTCTCACTTGTCCGGTTCGTAGAGCTCACGCGCCTTCTTTCTATCCATTATCTTTGCCTCCATGACGATATGGCCCCAGCCGCCGCAGCGGATGCCCACGTCAAAGCAGCCGGCGCGCTTGAAACACAGCTCGTTCGGGTCCACGCCGGCGTACCAGAGCTCCTGGATGCCGTAAATGGCCTGGGACATGACGGGCATGGCATAGGCGCATATGCGGGAAGGCGCCATTCTTGAAAGAAGGTTTCCATCCCCGGAAAAAAAGAAGCGCGTGCCTGCATTATGATGGCTGTTGCACCCGTGGGATTCGATCACCTCGAACACAATGGTCTTCTCCCGCATGTCCAGGGCTTTTTTCATGACCTTTGAGTTTCTCGGGTTCTTTTTGAACAGCTCTATTTCCTCGTCATTGTATCCCAGGTGCTCTTTCATAAGCTCCCATACCTGGTCGGGGATCGCGTCTTTTTCCATTGTTATTCTCCTTTATCGGGTTGTCGTGATTCAGCCGTCAGGCGGGGCGGACGTCAGAACGTCTCTTCCGCGTGGAAGTCCACGAGATGATCCCTGCCGCTTTCATACGTGGCCTTGATCCAGGCGGCGCTTCTCGGGGTTTTTGATATCCTCACCTCGTCGATGAGGCCGTTGAAATACCTGTTCTGCGAAAGGTTGACGTTGGCGATGCAGGCGGCCTGGCTGGAATCAGCGATCGTATCGCCGTCTCTTGCCGCCGTGCCCTCGGCGACGCTGTCCACGTAGTAGCGGATGGTCGCGTCGGCGCTGTCCCAGCTGAAGGCCACGTGCTGCCAGGAGTCGGTGCCGAGAACGTCTGCATCGCTGTCAGCGTCCGTTACGCCGGCGCCGTCTCCGTCCGTTGCAATCCTGACCCTTAGTATTCCGCTCACGGCGCCCATGGCAAAGATGTGATCGCCTGGAGTGGTGCTCGGCGACTTGCACACGACCCTGTCGTCCCCCTGGTCGCGATGATAGATCCAGGCCTCCGCCGTGAGGGCGGTCCAGTCATCGGATCCGACGTCGCCCACGTCAACAAAGTCGTTGGCATTGTCGAAATCCAGGGCCCCGTCGATTCTGCCGTCTGCCAGGTCGTCCGACGTCATGTCGCCGTGAGAGGTCCCGTGATGCACGTTCCCGGTGCTGTCCCTCATCTGCGGGTCACCGGCCGACGGGTCCTCCTTCAGATGCCAGACTCCCATGTAATGCTCGTCCCAAACCCTCCTTGCGGGCAGCGCTCCCGTGTCTCCGACAAAAGTGGAGTTGTCTGCACGGCTCGCGTCATAATACAGGTAGAGCTCCGTGTTCTCGCTGCTGCTTATTCCAGGCACCCTGACCCAGAGCCAGGCCTCGGAGCTCGCGCTGTCCCATTTTTCGATTTCCACGTAGCACTGCGTGACACCGTCGGCCCTGGTGACCGCGATTTTCAACCGGTCGCTGTCGGCCGTGAGCTCATCGAAGACAAACGTGACGTCATCCGAATGATTGCCCGAAGAATCGCTGATCAGGACCAGGACCGGGAAGTGGAAGAGATTTTCATCCACATCGCGGCGATCGATCGTGATTCTCACGCGCTTGCCCCACCCGGCGAGCCATCCCTCGGGAAGCTCCTCAGCCTCCATGTCCTCGATTTCCGGGTCTTCGATGATTTCCTCTGCTTCCTCGGCCGCGGCCATGTCATCGGCTTCGATGTCGTCCTCCGCCATGTCCGCCCCGTCGTCCGGCGGCAAATCCTCGGTTTCAGGGGGAGGCTCCGAAGGGTCGGGGTCGGGCGCAACATCCGGGGGGCGGTCCGCGGGGACGTCTTCGGCAGGATCGTCGTCCGCGTCGGGAAACGTGTCCCCATCGAAGATGTGCAAATCCGTGTCAGGAACGGCATCGATGTCGGATTCCGCGTCGGCGCTTTCATCCTTGAGCCCCCAGGTGCACCAGCACAGGCTGAGGCAAAGAAGAACAACAACAAAATGTTCGCTGTGTTTTACCATCATACTTATTATCTTAGTTGCTTTTTTATCGCTGTAAAGAGCATCAACGAAATGGGGACAGAGCACTTTTGCGGTTGAAAAGCGCTCTGTCCCCTTTTACTCTTCGACTTCTTTGAAGCTGCCGATAAAGCTCACGTAAACGGCAAGGACGATCATGCCGATCGCCAGGTGGGCCGCCAGGAGGTACCAGATGTAATCAGGATGGCCGATTTTTTCCAGGTAACCGTACAGGCGCGTGTAGGTGGGCCCGGAAAAAGCGCCGATGGCCACCGAAGCCGTGACCAGGCCCATGTACATGCCCGCCTTTTCCTTGGGCGCGAGGTAAGTGATGTACTCGTCGAAACGCGGCGACGAGATCATCTCGCCCACGGCAAAGATCAGGATGCCGAGGAAAAGCAGCAGGGGATTCATGAAAAAGGCCAGGCCGAGGACCGCCATGCCGGCGGCGGTTACGATGAGGCCGAAGATGATCGACGGCAGGGCCTTGAATTTCTCGCTTATGCGCGACACGAGGAGCTGGAGGACCAGGATGATGTATCCGGTGTGGGCAATGCTCTCGCCCGTGATTTTCATGACCCCTGTTTTTTCGTCTTCATGGGAA
>JBDRLK010000709.1:0-8524 GCA_043813155.1 Pseudomonadota bacterium
GGCAGGGCCAAAGAGTTTTATGCTGTCCACAAGGAAAGGCCCTTTTTCGCCAGCCTCGTCACGTTCATGTGCTCCGGGCCCGTGATTCCCGGCGTGGCCGAAGGCGACAGCGCGTTCGAGCGCTGCCGTACCATCATGGGAGCAACCGACCCTGCCAAGGCCGACGAGGGTACGATTCGCAGGCTGTACGGGGACAACATCCAGAACAACGCCATTCACGGCTCGGACAGCGAAGAGAACGCGGCGAAAGAGATAAGGTTCTTCTTCCCCGAGCTCGGCTCGGACTGAGTCCCCGGCCACAGTAATTTTCACCGGCGTCAGCCATGGAGGGCAACATGAAATCAGCTATTCTCTTTGACGAAAAATTCATGGACCACGAAGCCATGGGGTTTCACCCCGAACGGCCCGAACGGCTCACGGGCATCAAAAGCCATCTCGAGAAAAAAGGGCTGTGGGAAAAGGCTCTGGTCAGGGGGAGCAGGCCGGCCTCGGTGGACGAGCTTATCCTGTGTCACGATGAGGGTTACGTGAACAGGGCGCTGAGCATGATGGAGCACGGGCCGGGCCATTTTGACGCCGACACGTTCTACTCGGAGGGAAGCCGGGACGCCGCCCTGGGCGCCGCGGGCGGCACGATCGACCTGGGGATCGACGCGCTCAACGACGACATCGACTGGGGCCTCGCGCTCGTGCGGCCGCCGGGGCACCACGCAACGGCCTCGAGAGCCATGGGCTTCTGCATCTTCAACAACATCGCGCTCTGCGCCGCCTCGATCATAAAGCACCACAAGCTCGAACAGGTCATGATCTTTGACTGGGACGTGCACCACGGCAACGGTACGCAGGATATTTTTTACGACGCCAGAAACGTGTTTTACGCCTCGGTTCACCAGTGGCCGTTCTATCCCGGGTCGGGAACGAGCGATGAAATCGGCGCTGGAGACGGCAAGGGGTTCACGGCCAATGTCCCCTACCCTGCGCGGGCCGGGGACCCCGAATACATGGGCGTGATGAACGAGCTTCTTGTTCCCATGATGGACGAGTACAAGCCGCAGATGATCCTCGTGAGCGCAGGGTTTGACGCGCACCACGAGGACCTGCTCGGCGGCATGGGAGTCACCCTGGACGGTTACGCGGCCATGACAAGGGTCCTTCTCGACATGGCCAACAAGCACTGCAACGGCAAGCTGGTCTTTGTCCTGGAAGGCGGCTACAACATCGACGCCATCTCGGAGGCCGCGGCCTGCGTCATGGAGGTGATGCTCGGCAGGGACGTGGACACGAACGCGGGTCCCGTTTCCAGGCGATACAGGGACTTTCTGGACAAGACCAAGCTCACGCTGGCCCCATACTGGAAGGGCGTGCTGTAGCGAACTCCCGGGCAGGGGAGGCTTTAGCCTCCCGTGAAAGGAATGGGAGCCCGAAGCCTCCCCTGCCCGCAATTTTGATTCCTCCTGCAGGTGCGTAAAAAAGGATGCACCTGGTACCCTTGGGTTTCAGTTTTCAGGGCTTCCGGACAAGCAGATTTACCGTTTTATGGGGTTTTTGTTAAGGCACGATTATTGCGAGGTAACGACCTCGTTATGTCAAGTGTTGCACCTAGAGACCTCGCCGTTCTCCTGAACGGCAATGCCAGAAGAGTTAATAAAAAGGTCAAAGACGCCTTTACAGGCCTGATTTCACCGGATGATCTCTTTTACTCGGCGAATCTTCGCGACTCCAGGACCATAGCCAGGACTGTTGTTGACAAAAAGTATCGCACCATTCTCACCGGCGGTGGTGACGGCACGTTCGCCACGTTCCTCACGCACATCTACACGTACATGCAGCAGGCGGGTATTACAGACTATTCCCCGCGCTTCGGCGTTCTGAAGCTCGGCACGGGCAATGCCATGGCAGCCACGTTCGGCGCCTCTACGGTCAACAGGGAAAACCTGGCCAGCGAGCTGTACTACGCCGCCAACGGGGCATCGACAAAGGACCTGAGGCTCATCGAGGTGGAGGGCAAGAGGACGCCGTTCACGGGCCTCGGCATGGACGCCATGATCCTCAATGACTACATCGCGGTCAAGGAGATGATGAGCGGAACGCCCCTTCAGCAAACATCCAAGGGAATCCTGGGATACGGGATAGGCCTCATGACCATGAGCATTCCCCGCTACTTCATGCAAAAGCCGCCCGAGGCGGTCATCGTCAACGAGGGCGAGGAAATGTGGCGCATCGACGGCAATGGAAAGCGCAGGGGCCCGATCTTCAGAAAGGGCGACGTGATTTACAAGGGGCCCGTTAAAATGATCTCGGCCTCCAAGGTCCCCTACTACGGCTTCGAGTTCAAGTTGTTCCCCTTTGCCATGATCAACAACAACAAGTTCCACCTGCGCGTGCACAATGCCAGCGGCCTCGAAGCGCTCGGGTATCTTCCGACCATCTGGAAGGGCAACTACAGCTCAGAGACCGTGTTCGATTTCCTGGCCGACAATATCGCCGTTTACCTGTCCTCGCCGGCCCCGTTCCAGATCGGCGGCGACGGCGAAGGTTGGCGCTCCTACGCGAAATTCTCCCTGTGCGACAATCCCATTCCCATCATCGACTTCAAGTCGAACACACACTGATCGGCCCGAAGGGCCGATCAATGAGCCGACAGCCTTCAACTTTCAGCTTTCAGCAATCAGCGCAAGAGGAACGGCTACGTCTTCTTTGCTTCGCAGGGTAACATGCCGCCGCCGAGGCGAAGGTCGATTCTTTCGCCGTCCTCGACGTCGCCCGGTGACTTGATGACGGCCTTGTCCCTCGCTCGGGTTGCAATGGCGTAGCCGCGCATGAGGACGCTGAGGGGGCTGAGCGCGTCGAGACGCGAGCAGGCGACGGAATAGTTCTGACTGCAGGCCTGCATGCGCCGCTTCATGGCCTGCTCGAGCTGGCGCGTGCCCGCATTCAGCTGCTCCCGCCGCCTCTCGAGCCTGCTGCGCGGGTGAAGGTGGCGCAGCGAAACCCTGAGGTTCAACATGGCCTTCTGCGCCGTGGTCAGCTCTGCGCGGACCGTTGCGGTCAGGCCGGCCGCCAGCTCGTCAAGGTGCTGGCGCCGGTTCATGATCATTCGCTCGGGGCCGACCATCCTCTGTCTCAGGGCGTACACCTCGTTCCTTCCCCTGGCCACGGCGCCCTCGATGCCCCTCGACAGCCTGCCCTCGAGCCTGTGCAGGTTTTCTTCGAGCTCCTGTTTCGCCGCAATGACCATCTGCGCCGCGGCCGTGGGCGTGGGAGCGCTGGCGTCGGCGACCAGGTCGCTGATCGACGTGTCCACGTCGTGCCCCACCGCGGAAATGACGGGCACGCCGAAGGCCGCAATGCTGCGGGCAAGGCGCTCGTCGTTGAACGCCGCAAGATCCTCCGCGCTGCCGCCTCCCCTTCCGATGATCACGACCTCGAGACCGCTGACCGGGGAAATCCTTTCCAGCGCCCTTATCAGCTCGGCCGGCGCCTCCTCCCCCTGGACCGAAGAAGGGCTGATGATAATGCGCGCAGGCAGCCTTGCGCGAAGGATTTTCAGCATGTCCTGGAGCGCCGCCGCCTCGAGGCTCGTGACAATCCCGATCGTGCGCGGCAGGGACGGGATGGGCCGCTTGCGCTCCGGGTCCGTCAATCCTTCGGCCACGAGCCTTTTCTTCAATGCCTCGAACTGAAGGGCAAGCAGTCCCTCGCCGGCATCGGAAAAGTGCCTGACCATCATCTGAAACGCCCCCCTCTGCCTGTAAATATTGAGCGACCCGCTCAGGAGCACCCTCCGCCCCGCCGCCAGGTCGAAGCTGCGCCTCATGTAATGGGGCTTGAACATGACGGCCGAGAGGACGGCGTCGTCATCCTCGTCCTTGAGGTTGAAGTAAACATGGCCTGACTGGTGCACGGTCACCCTCCCGACCTCGCCCTTGACCCATACGCTGCCGAAACCCTCCTCCAGCTCCTCGTTGACCAGGGCAATGATCCCGGAGACCGAGTGGACGGTTTTTTCTTCCCCGTCCGCTTTTTCATCAAAGGCGAAAGTCATGAAAGCTTCCAGCTGGCTGTAGCTGCGGGCCCTTGGCCCGCCCGGGCGCATCATGCCGGGCACGCCGAGGGCGTGCAGCGCCATTCTATTGGTCAGTCAACGGCGCCGAAGACCTGGAGGCCGAATCCCCCGTAGCCGTTGAACATCCTTACGTTGACCTTGTATTTGCCGTCCCATTGCGGGCATTTCTTCGTCTTGATCACGGCGACCGGCCCGGCCTGCTCGTCCTTCGCGATCTCCTGGCCGATGGGGTTGATGAACGTGACCTTCAGATCCTTGACCGAAGGCTTGCCCACCACGATGATGGTATAGCATATCTCGCCGACCAGCGTGATCTCGAAGGATTCCAGGCCGTTCGTCGTGAGCTGGCCGCGATGGACCGGCGTAACCGCAGACTGGCCCTTGCACGCCTCCTTTGCCTGCGCCGCGATCTTCTTTGCCACGTAATCATCCTGCTTTTCGCCCGCGGCATAGATCTTGAGCTCGCTCCTGGCCTTCTTCCTCAGGGGTATGAACGCGAAAGCCTCCTTTGCCCTCGTTGTGCCTGAAAGCTTGATCACCAGGTCCGCGGTGAAGCTCGATTCCGGGCAGAGCTCGACCATGGCTTCGGCGCCCTTCTCATCGGCCTTGACCAGGGCCTTTGACCCCTGCATGGCCGACAGGCCGAGGCCGCATTTTCCCTTGCAGCTGGAAACCGCGATAAACTTGTAGCAGAAGTCCTTGTCGAGGTCCATGGAGAACGCCTCGCTCTTGCCGTACTCGAGCATCCCTGTTGCCGGCGTGTCGGCGGGATCCATCTTCTTGCCCAGCTTGTCCCTGGCGGCGTACAGCCTGGCCAGAAGCTCGTCGAGGTTAAAAGCCGTGCCCCCGGTCACATAGGCCGCGGCTTCCGGCGAGCCGGCAAACACGGCCAGGGCCGCTCGCCCGCTTCCCGAGGTCTTGACCTTAACCGCTGCGCTTCCTTCTTTCTCCGGGCACAGGTCGGCTATCATGAAGCCCTCGATTGATTTGCCCAGGGTCTGCTGCCCCTCCGGCGAGTCAACCTGGAGAGAAAGGTCTTTGATCGTCTTGTCTCCAAGGACGGCAACCCTGTAGCACACGCCGCTCTTCACCTCGATCTCCATGGACTCCGAGGGCGCTTCTGACTTCTTTTTTCCCGTGGAAAACTCGAAAACCCTGTCTGCCGCGCCAATGGGGTCCATGCCCGGCGAAAGGCGCTTGAGAAAGTGGTGGATGCGCTCGATCATCAGCTGGCCCGGCCCCTTGCCTTCCACGAGAACCGTCTGTTTTTCATCCTTGACCTTGTTCTCGGGCTGTTTTTTCTTTTTCCCGGCAAGGGCCCCCGCCGGGGCAAGAAATACGACCACGAGAAAACAAGCAACCCATCCATTGAATTTTGCTGACATACTATGCATTTTGTAATCTTTCCTGCGAAAAATTCAAGCTGTTGCGTAAAAACAGGGGTCGGAGCGTGCGTGTTGCGTTCTCCTGGAAGGAAATTTTTACTTGCATGCATTCGAAAAAATGCAGCTTGCAAGCTCCGACGCCTTCCTTTTCCCCGGGGGTCGGACCTTGAATTTTTTGCTTCCCCCCAATGGGCCGATGTTCTTTCTTCCGAAAAGAAAAGAAAAATTTTCCGGTCACATGCCTTCCTTGTTCCGCTGTTTCCTGTTGGACGTGCCCGGCGGCGGCTGATTCATCATTCTCCACGTCGGCTTTCGGCTTGACGAAGGAGACATTTTAAACTAATAAATTGGCTATTATCGTTTCTTTATGCTAATAATTTAATGGAATCCATATTATAAACCCGGCAGGCGCAAGCCTTTGCTTGCGCTTTCGTCAAAAAAGCATCGCGGGCTAAAGCCCGCGGCTACCTGAATGGGGTTTATGCAATGGGTTCCGGTAACCTCTGTGGACAAGAGCATGAATCATGTTCCTTAATCGCGCTGCTCTTTCGAGCCCTGGATTCGTGGCGGGGATATCCGGCGGGTCGGCCCGTGTGCCGGCCGCTTTCCTGGTTCTATTCCTGGTCTCACCTGGGGCCGGCGCGGAGCCGAAGCCCGAGCCTGAAAAGAAAAAGCCTTCCATTGAAAAACCCTCGGGAGTGAAAGTGCTCAACCTCGAGGATTGCCTCAAGATGAGCCGGAAGAACCACCCGGCCATCATGGCGGCGCGCCACAAGCTGGTCTCCCTGAAAAAGCAGCTCTCCGAGGCCCACTGGGCCCCATATTTCAACATCGGCATGACCACCATGCTTGCCCCCATGTCGAGGTCCGAGGGCAATGCCATCTACAGCCCACAGGGAGAGTTCGACATCTCCACGGACATGGGCATCTGGGTTTCTCTCAAGATCGACGCGGGTCTTCCCCTCTACACGTTCGGCAAGATCACGAGCTACTGGAAAATGGCGGAAGAAGGCGTGAACATCGGCGCGATGGAGGTGAAAAAGCAGATCAACGAAATCGAGTACGCGGTTCGACGGGCCTATTACACGGTCCTTTTCTCCCGCCATGTCCATTCAATACTGGACGAGGGAAAGGGCTGGCTCGAGGAGGCGCAGGACAAGATCGAGAAGGATCTCGATGAAGAGCTCGGCGAGGCCACGCTGTCGGACCTGCTCAAGGTCAAGGCCTACAAGGCCCAGCTGGAATCGAATATCATCCAGGTGGAGAATGCCGAGCAAACCGCCATGGCCGGCCTCAGGTTCCTGACCGGCATCAAGGATATTGAAATCTCTGGAAAAACCATCCAGTCCGAAGAGGGCGACCTGAAAACAGTCACCTGGTACCTGGACGAGGCCAGGAAAAACAGGCCCGAGTTCTTTATCCTCGATTCCGCGGTCAACGTGAGCAAAACACAGCACAAGCTCTCGAAGCTTCACTACCTGCCGGACCTGCTGCTCGTGGGCAGCTACACCTATGCCTATGCCAACAAGGTCGATGACCAGGATACGCCCTTTGCCTACGACCCTTACAACAGGAACGGCGGGGGCGTGGCCCTCATGCTTCGCTACCCCTTTGACTTCGTGCCCAATTACTTCAGGACCGACAAGGTCAAGGCCCAGCTGCTCCAGATGCAGGCCCAGCAGCAGGCGGCCACGGGCATGTTCCTCATGGAAGTGGAGACTGCCTACAACGAGGCCTATTCTCTGTACAAGAGAGTAAAAGTCCTGAAAAAAAGGAAAAAAGGCTGCAAAAGGATGGATTGTCGCCACCAACCAGAACTACCAGGCAGGCCTGGCCGACTTCAGGGATTTCACGGATGCCCTGGGCACCTATTTCATGCTGGCTTCTGATTATTACAAGGTGATTTACGAATATAACGTAGCCCTCTCAAAGCTCAGGCTCGCCACGGGAAGCGATAGAATCTTTTAATGCCCGATGCCGCCATCCCCCGAACAACATAGCCAGGGAACAGACAGGAGAAAGGTGCGGTCCGCGGCCGTGCTGCTCCTGCTGCTGGGGCTTGTGTTCGGCGCCTGTGTTCTCCACCACATCTGGACGATCAAGGCGCTTGCGCTGTGGACCTACTTCGGCTTCTTTGCGGCCATTGCCTCGGTTTTTCTTTCCTTCTGGACGCTGGCTGCCGGCGTGCCGCCCGCCTGGACCCTTCCTCACACACTATCCTCGCGCTGCCGGTTTCTTCATCCAAAAGTTTTCTTCTGGGAGTCGTGGCACGAGGTCAGCGCGGATGCTTTCGGCGAGGGAAAGAAGAGAGTCGGCCACGAGGTCGTCGTGGTCATGTGCGTCGTGGCCTTTTCGCTGACCCTTGTAGAGTATTTCGGCGACCGCTACACCCTGCAGAGGATCTGGCCCGAGATCCTGAAGGGAAAATACGCCGACCTGATCGCGTTCTCCTGGTGGTCGCTGTCGCGATTCGGAGGCTACGTTGTCATTCCCGCAGCCTCCATCCTCCTCACGCCCGGGCTGAGCTTCCGCAACTGCGGCCTCTCGTTCAAGGGCTTTTTCAGCCACGTCTGGGTCTACGGCGTGCTTCTGGGCATCGTGCTTCCCGTGGTGGCCTTCATCTCGTTCAAGCATGATTTCAAGACCTACTACCCTTTTTACGACGACGCAGCGCGCAGCTGGCTCGATTTCCTGGCATGGGAAGCGCTCTACGCGCTGCAGTTCCTGTCGCTGGAGTTTCTCTTCCGCGGGTACATGCTCCACCCGCTGAAAAAATACCTGGGCGCTTACGCGATCTTTGCCATGATCATGCCCTACTGCATGATCCACTACGGCAAGCCCTTCCTCGAGCCGAACGCGGCCATCCTCGCCGGCGTGGTCCTGGGCACGCTCTCGCTGCGCACGGGCTCGATCTGGTGCGGCGTTCTCATCCACATCACGGTGGCCGTTTCCATGGACGTCGCGGCCCTTGCACAGCGCGGCGAGCTCCTGGGCCTCCTGGGCATGTAGCTGCAGGGCTTTATGCCCCGCTGGAATAAGGCCCCGCCGGATAGCGGCCCTGAAGGGCCGCACT
>JBDRLK010000710.1:0-4424 GCA_043813155.1 Pseudomonadota bacterium
TCATGCTTTGTGGTTGCCAATAATCGTACCTCGATCGTTGCGCGTTCGAGAAATGATTATAGCCGTCCGTGAGAATATTTTCAATGCATGCTTTCAGACGTGTGCGCGCTCATCCCCGGCCCCTTCCCGCGCCAGCACGTCCCCCCGGATTCCGATTACGATCGTCTGGAGCGGTATGTCCCTGCCGCTTTGCCTGATCGCCTCCCTGGCAAGGCCCACGAGGCCGCTGCAGCATGGAACTTCCATGATCACAACCGTCAGGCTCTTGATGTCGGACAGCTCGATGATCTGCCGCAGCTTGGTCACGTAGGGCTCGACATTATCGAGCTTGGGGCAGGCAATGGCAATGGCCTTGCCTTTCATGAAATCGCGGTGAAAGTCCGGATAGGTAAAGGGCACGCAGTCGGCCGTGAGCACGAGATCCGCGTTTTTGAAATAGGGTGCCTGGGGCGGAACCAGGTGGAGCTGTATGGGCCACTGGCGAAGCTGTGACGCGAGCCTCGGCGCCTTGTCTTCCTCCTTTTTGCTCCTGTCGCCGTTGCCGCCTCCACCCTCTTCACTGTCCCAGCACTGCATGGCGGCGCCCGGGCATGCGGACATGCCCTTGTGGGGCCCATGCGGACCGTGATGGCCGTGATGCGCCGGCTTGCCGGCCGGCCCGGCAGCATGCTCCTTCATGTGCTGCGTGTGCTTTTCCACCATCTCCGGCGCGTGCTCCTCCATGTGGGCGATGACTCCGTCCTCGTCATAGGCGTCCACCTCCCGCTCCTCTATGAAGAGGGCGTCCTCGGGACAGTCGCCTATGCACGCGCCCAGCCCGTCGCAGAAGCTCTCCTTGACAACCCGCGCCTTGGGGCCGTCGGGCGTGTCAAAGAGCTGCAGGGCCCCTTCCGGACATGCCGTTATGCACTCGCCGCAGCCCGTGCAGTTTTCCTCGTCGATAACAATGATCTGTCTTTTAACTTTCTTCGCCATGATGTGCCTCCCGTGTATTCAAGTTAGGATTCCTAACCATACTTACAATGTAGCACGCCCCCGCCGCAGGTCAAGCGGCAATTGATCAATAATTGACCAAAATCAGATTTGAAGCCTTTTCAGGCTATCCACCGCCTATGACCATGAGGATCTTCAGCCTGCACCCGTCTGAAAGCGCGGCCGAGGGTTTTGCCTCCGCGCCATCGATAAAATATTTGAGGAGCCTGACATGCCCGGGCTCGTAATCAAGCCTCTTTTCCATGAATTCGCGCACCGTCGCGCCATCCTCGACCTCCACGTCCACCGGCCCCTGTCCAAGCGGCTTTTTCATGGGTCCGAGCATTTCGAGCGAGATTTTCATGTCCATCACCGGTTGTGAAAAGTTGTAATCAATAATAATATAATCGAAAGCAGCTGGAAATCCAACATGCTTAAATCATGTGCATTGGACTATGAAATTTTTTCATGAAAATCGGCTGAAAACGCAAAATGCCGGGCCTGACCCCCTCCTTCTCCTCTGCCTCCTCCTCCTCGGGTGCCACGCTCAGGGGATGGCGCGCGTGCACGCGGCATTTGCATCGCCCCATCTCAGACTTGAAGCCAACGACCCGGATCGCCTGAAGGTGATGAAAAAGCACAAATGGCTGCACAGCTTCCAGGGCATAGCCCGCAGCGAGCTCAGCGGCGACTGGATCGTCACGACGAGCGCGGACCGTTGCGCCCCTGCCCTGAAAAAGAGCGGCAAAATCATCCAGTTCCCTGCCTCGCACGGCCTGCCGCAAAAAAAACCGGCCGATACTGTTGAGGCGGACATCCCGAAAGAGCTTCGAAAAAAAGGGTACAACCATCCCGGCGACCCGGACTGGGCCGCGCCTCCCGACACCAAGACTGCCTCGCCCTTCCTTTTCGTGCCCCTCGAGGCCATGGACAGGGACCGTGTGCCCCTTGTTCTCGTTTACCGGGACACGGCCGACGAGCCCCTGCAGGGCGGCTGGAACAGCGTGCCCCTTGCCGCCAACACGAAAAGAAACGAGGCGCCCTGGCTTGCCGTCCAGCCGGGCACCGGTGTTGTCTTTACATCGCAGTTCCACATGAACAGCGCCTGCGGCTGGCTTCGCGCCTACGTCGTCACCATCCTGGAAAACCGGAAACAGGTGGCCATTGACTGCGGAACCGAGGTTCCCCTGTACGACCGGGACGGCAGGCCCATCAACATTGGAAGAATCCAGGGAGGCGACTTTTCGCCCGGCGGCGACCTGTACCTCCTGGCCGAGGCCGGCGACCACGGCCCGGGCATTTACATGTTCGAGATGGAAAAAGGCAGCTTGACCGGCTTCATCCCCGTCGGCTTGAGCCGAAGCCTGGTTCGGCCCGAGGAATTCGAGGGCCTGACGTATGGGGATACTGGCGGCTTCCAGCTCCACGCCGTGCTCAAGGCCGAACGCATCACCCACGTGCTGCTGACCTTCAAGCACTGGAACATGATGGAAACTCCTTGAACTCAGATCTCACAAACGGCGCGCAGCAGTTCTTTCTGCCGTGCGTCCGTCTTTAACTCGTGCATCTCGACCAGGAGCCCGGCCGCGGCAAGAGCGTCCCCCTGCTTAATCAGCTCAATGGCTCGATCGACCATTCCTGCCTGCAGCATGACCAGGGCGAGCCGGACCACAAACCCTGCCCGGTCGTCGGAAGAAGGCTCTTTTGCAAGAAGCCCTTCTGCTTCTTCGATTGCCGAGCCTGCTTTCCGGTTATCGCCTGACTCGACAAAACCGTCCGCAATGTCGATCAGAAGCCCGATCTTTTCAGCCCCGCCTGCCATTTGCCCGGCAAGCTCCTTTGCCTCGACAAGCTCCTCGCGCTCGACCCGCTCCCGCCCGATCACGGCCAGGGCCGATGTTTTATCGCTCTGCCCTGCCTCGGCCGCGGCCTCGCCGGCCCGGTCGAACAAACCGTTTTTCGCGTAGTAACCGCTAAGCTCCAGGATCGTGCTTCCCGACACGTCGCTGTCTTTTATGGCCCTGAGCGCAGCGAGCGCCGCGGCGTGCTCTCCGATCCTGGCGTAGGCCAGGGCAACGGCGGATTTCGCCATGTCCGCAAACGCGAATGCCTCCCAGGACCCTGTCCCGCCAAGCGCCTGCCCGAGGATTTGCGCGGCCTTTTCCTGTTTCCCCAGGCCCGCGTATTTTTCGGCCGCGGAGGCCTGCATCCTGATCTTCTGTCCCCTGTCCTCCATTCCCCCTGCTTCTTCCATGACCCTGTCCAGGATGCTTTCGGCTTTGTCCGCCATCCCCATGTCGGAAAATTTCTTTGCCGCCTCGATCATCCACGAAAGCCTCTCCTCCTGCTTCTGCAGGTTCGGCGCCTGGGCGAGCAGCTCCGCCAGGGCCGAGGAAGCCTCGAGGTTTTTCCCATCTTCAGCGAGTTTTTCGGCAATGGCGTCCAGCACCATGACCCTGATGACAGGCTCGCCGATTTTTCCCACAAGCCCCCCGGCCCTGTCGACCTGGCCGTTCTCAATGGTCCGGCGCGCCATGACTTCGAACGCGCAGTCTTTCAGGTAGCCGCTGTCCATGGCCTCTGTTATTGCCATGGCGCGATTCGTCTCGCCGGCCTTGTCCAGGTCCTGCACGATCGCGAACAGTGCGCGTGCCCGAGTGTAATCGTTCTCAAAGCCCATGACGATTTTCTTTGCACTGGAAAGAGCGTCCGAAGCCTGCTCCCGGCTGCCAAGCCGGCTCGCGTGCACGCACAGCTGCACCAGCACGGTGGCCCTGACCTCTGCTTCCTCGATGCGCTCGAGAAGCTTTTTTGCCTCGTCGAAAAGCCCGTGTTGCGCGTACGTGACGGCGACTCTCTGCAAAAGCCCCTGCCGGGCCCAGTAGTCCGCGCCCAGCGCCCTGACCTCGCCGGCCGCTTTTTCAAGAACCTCTTTCCCCTTTTCCCCGGACCCGGACGCCAGGAAGAGCCCGCCGATTTTCACCAGCATGTCGGCCCGCACGGCCGCATCGCTGATTTTTCCGGCCGCGAGGAGAGCGCAGTCAAGCGGCACGGCCCGCGCCATGCGGGCCATTGCAGCCAGAACCTGCGATCCATGCGCCGCCCTTTGCGCCCGGTTGTCGGCAGGCTCGCAGGAGAGTGCGAGGGCGATGAGCAATAATACAACAAGTCTCGACATGGCCTTGAACGATCTTAGTACAGCGCCCCGCAAGTAAGGGACCACTCACTGCTGCGGCCGCGCCTGCCGGCCGCCTCGCGGCTTACGTCCTCGCGCCCTCGTCGATGTAGCCCTGCTACGCCTGCCTCGGGCGCTGCGGGCGCGCTCGCGATCCGGCTAGGCAATCACGCCCTCGCTACGGGACTGGTCCCTTACTTGCGGGGCGCTGTACTAAGATCGTTCAAGGCCATGTCGAGACTTGTTGTATTATTGCTCATCGCCCTCGCACTCTCCT
>JBDRLK010000711.1:0-4986 GCA_043813155.1 Pseudomonadota bacterium
GGGCTTCAGCCCCGCCGCAGCAGCCCTGAAGGGCCGCACAGCATCACGCCTGGTCCTCTCCGTCACCGTGTCCCAGGAACTCGGTCTCGATGATCTCCATGTGATACAGCTCGCCGCGGAAGCCGGACACCCTTTCGATGATCTTTCCGTCCTTGAAGTAAATCACGGTCGGCGTGCCTCTCACACCAAGAGAACCGCTCGTCATGGGGGCCGACCCGGCGTTCATTTCCGCGACCTTGACCTTGCCTTCGTATTTTGCGGCCAGTCTCAAGATAATCGGCTCGAGCCTCGTGCAGTGCGCGCAGCTCGGGCCCCACACGTCCAGCATGACCGGGAGCTCGGATTCCAGGACTTCCTGCCTGAAGTTCTCGTCATTGACGGAAACAGGCTGCACCTTTTTCTTCTCTTCGAAAAGTTTTGATAGAAAACCCATTGAGCTCCTCTCCTTTTCCGTCCATAATGTAACCATTATGCCTGATTTGCAAAGCCGTTTGCGCGGTTATTCTTGATATTGATCAAAAATAACGGGATTCGACGCAATATTAGTTTGCAGTCCTAACTAAATGTGGTTATATTGTTAGTATGAAATGCCCGGGACAGGATACGCGCTACTGGAAGCCGGGGGATATTTTTTCCGTCGAATGCCCCAACTGCGGCGCCGCCATCGAGTACTTCAAGGACGAGGTGCGCCGGCGCTGCAAGAGCTGCAAGAAAATAGTTCCCAATCCCAAAATCAACCTGGGGTGCGTGGAGTGGTGCGAGTATGCGGAGCAGTGCGTGGGCCCCGACATGCTCAAGGAGCTCCAGGAAAAAATAAAGGACGAATAATCCCGCCCTACTCTTCGGATTCGTAAGTAAATGGATTGACCGGCCCGGGAAAGCGTGACAGGACCACGGCTGTTTTGGACACGGGCAGCCAGTCGCTCGCCTCGAGCTCGCTGAACTTTTTGCCGGCCGGCGCCCCGTCCTTTTCCGTGTACGCGAAAATCGCGAGCAAAGTCCCGGGCCTCGCGAACCTGCGGCTCACGACGGCCATGCCCATCTCCCTGTCTCCCGTCATGGTGCAGCTGGTCACCACGCCGGCGACCTTGCCTTTCCGGCCGTCCACGACCGCGTGGCCCGGCCTGACCATCCTCGGCCCCTTGCCCGTCACGATGAAACGTATGATTTCCCGCTCCCTGCCGACGGCCGCCTTGACCATGTGCTTTCTCCCCACGAAGAAAGGCTTGTGGATCTTCACAAAGCTCCCGTAACCCGCCTCGATGGGGTTGACGCCGTGCTCGCCGGCCAGCTCGTGGCCGTGGAGAGGAAGGCCGGCCTCGGTTCTCGTCGAATCCCTGGCCCCCAGCCCTGCGGGAACAACGCCCAGCGGCTCCCCGGCTTCAAGCAGGCCGTTCCACAATGCGGGCGCCGCATCGGGGTGGACCATCATCTCGAACCCGATCTGCTCGCCCGTGTACCCTGTCCTGGCCACGTAGCAGTGGGCTCCGCAGACCCGCGCCCCGGTGAACTCGAAGCGCCTGAGCTCGGCCACGCGCAGAAAGTCGCCTCGATCCTCGATCGTTCGGCGAAGAACGTTGAGCGCGGCCCGGCCCTGCAGGGCGAGGTCCACGCGCCGGTCGTCGCCGCATCCCGGGTCCTTGAGGTTGCGGATTTTCATGCTCCCGCAAAATGAAATCTCCTTGTTGACCTGGTCGATCAGGTAATCTCCGGAAGCGGCCGCCCTCCACCATGCCTCGTCTTCCTCGGCATTGGCCGCGTTGACGACGACGAGGAAGCGCTGCGGCGCAACCCTGTAGATCATGATGTCGTCGATGACCCTCCCGTCCGGGGCCAGCAGGTAGGAGTACCTGGCCTGGCCGGGAATAAGGGCAGGCACGAACGCCGTCGTCGTCATGTCCAGAAAGTTTCCGGCGCATTCGCCGGAAAACTCGAGCACGCCCATGTGGGACACGTCGAACAATCCGGCTGTCTTGCGCACGGCATTGTGCTCCTCGGCGATGGATGAATACCATACCGGAAGCTTCCAGCCGGCAAAGGCCGCCACCCTCTTCTTGTCCACCCTTTTGAGGTGCTCCTCGTACAGGCAGGTCTCCCTGGCCTTGACGCCTTGAGGCGGTGTCCACGTAAAGGTGAACTCCTTCTTGACCCTCCTTGTCTTGATCATCTTCGTGTCGGCAATGTCGGGAAAGTCTTCAATGCGCTTCAGGATCACCCTGTAGCCGGTGAAGAAAGGTTTCTGGATATCGATCTCCATCTTGCTGTCAGGCTCGATGGAAAACCTCTTATAGGCATCGATCAGCTCCACGCACGCGGGCCCGTAAGGCTTCAGGTGCGGATCCTGCGGATCGATCGGGGCATAGCCGTCCGAAACGGCTCGAAGCCACTCGAGCAGCTCGACGCTGCTTCCCTCGTATGGCTGCAGGAGAAATTGCCTTCGGGAAAAGTCATCGTCCTCCAGCCTCTCAACGCTCGTCTTGGCAAGGACCTCTCCGCCCGGCCTGAAAACATAGGCGGATTTTCTTTCGCCCGGGGCCATGGACAGGATGTCGGCCGACAGCGTGTGATCCAGGAGAAGGTGCGCCCTTTCTCCGTAAACCTTGATGGAAGCCGGCCTTTCCTCGCCCACCTCACTGGGACCGGGATTTGTGTAAAAGTGGGGGTAATGCCTGGCGGGCTGCGGCTTGCCGCTGCCCTCAACCTCCGCGATCAGCGCTTCGGCCTGCGCCCTGGCATCCACGAGCACGTCCGGCTCGACCCTTGCGCGAACGATGTCGCCGAAGGCCCCGATATACCTGTGCGAGCCGGCCGCCCCGAGCACGTTCGCGATGATCTTCGCGATTTTCTTCATGTGCCTGGGTTCGAATCCCCTCTGCGTCACCCACGTGGTCCCGAGCCTGATCGCACCGGGGTCGAACGCGCTCTCGTCCCCCCAGATCGTGTTCTTGTTGCAGGTGATGTGGCACAGATCGAGCAGCCTGGAGGCGATTTCACCGCCCAGGCAGTCACCGGTCTTTGTCTTGACCTTTCTCAAGTCGATGAGCACCATGTGCGTGTCCGTCCCGCCGTAGGCCAGGGGCAAACCCTCCTCCTTCAGGTATCCGGCCAGGGCGGCGGCATTGTCCACAACGTCTTTCATCATGGCCTTGAATTCCGGTGTCAGCGCAATTTTGAATGCCACGGCCTTGGCCGCAATCTGGTGAATGTGAGGACCGCCCTGCTCTCCGGGGAAAACAGCCGTGTCGATCTTGTCGGCCTTGGCCTTGTCCGTTGTAAGGATAATCGCCCCCCTGGGGCCGCAGAGCGTCTTGTGCGTGGTCATGCTGATCGCGTCGGCGTAGCCGACCGGAGAATTGGCCACGCCGGCCGAAATCAGGCCTGCCGTGTGCGCGATGTCGGCCAGAAGAATGGCGGGCTCTTCGCCGGCCGCGTCGGCCACCTCCCGCATCTTCTCCCAGTCGATGTCCCACGGGTAGGCGCTGAAGCCCGCGATGATCAGCCTGGGCTTGTGCTCGGCGGCAAGCTTTTTTATTGCGCTGTAGTCGAGCTTTCCGTCGGTCCCCACCTTGTAGTGCGTGACGTTGTAGTGTTTTCCGGACCTGTTGACCTCGTGGCCGTGCGTGAGGTGGCCTCCGTGGGTCAGGTCCATTCCCATGACCGGGTCGCCGGGGTCCAGGAAAGCGTCGTACACCGCGTTGTTCGAGGCCGCGCCGCTGAGCGACTGGACGTTCACGTAAATGCTGTCCGGCCCCACCCTGTCATTGGCAAAAAGCTCCGCCGCTCTCCTGCGCGCCAGGGCTTCAATGAAATCCGCGTACTCCACGCCCTTGTAATAACGCCGGCTGCCGTACCTGCGGTAGAAGGAAAGGAACTCTGAATATTCTCCGAGCCTCTCCAGGTCGGCCCTGGCCATGCGCGTTGAAGGATACCCCTCCGCGTACAGGTGCCCCAGGTTCGTGGCAAGCGTTTCCCTGACCGCCTCAGGGGCCAGGCTCTCCGACGCGATCATGATGATCTTGCGTTGCTGGCGCTCCCCCTCGATGTCCACGATCTCGCGGACCTGCGGGTCGATCTCGGATAGACCGGCCTTCATGAAATCCTTCATATCAACTCTCCCAAATTCTGTTCGTTGAGCAATGTAGCTTAATTATCCGGTTTTTTCCACATCAATTCCAAATAATTATTAACCCCGGACCCTGGTTCGCAGGCTTTGCCCACTTACTTTTTCAGTCTATACTTTGGTTGGATGGAAGTTTTAACGCTAGCCTAACCCCCGATCCGGATCGGGTTAGTGATGAGCCACAGGTACTCGCGTCCCATCAGGTCCAGGGATGTCGAGCCCAGGGCATCCTCCAGGTGATAGGGACGTATCCACACCTCCACGTAATAGGCGCCCGGCCAGTCGGTCGTCAGCTCCATGGTCTCGCCGAGGTCGTCGAGCTCGGCAACGGTCGCAACGCCGTACGCGTCGATGCGCCGCAGCAGCACCCTGACAAGGGCCAGGACAGCGTCGCTCTCGTAGAACGGCGCCCCGCCGTTGTCCCTGGGCCGGACCGGGGCATGGACCCTGAGCGTGACGCCGCCGCCCTCCACCACGCTTCCCATGGCGAAATACTCGGACCCGCGAAACCCGTCGAACACGAAACCGTAAGGGTCGCCGAACACTGAAAACACGCCGTAGCTGCGTCCCTCGCGCACGGCCTCGTCGATCTGCTCGATCGTCAGCCCGGTCACGAAAAGCCTGTTCTCCACCCAGCGCGAGATGCGGGCGTACGAGTCCACCCTGTCCCCGTCGCTCAGGATGATGGACCCGCCTGTGATCAGAAGGGTCAGGGAGTTGGGGAACAGCATGGCAACGGCCTCGCAGACCGGCTGCATGATGCCGCTGCACACGGGGTCCACGCCCACGTTCCGGTGAGCGTCATTGCCCAGCGTTCCGGTGATGGGACGCATCTCCTGGACCTCTCGCCACTTGTCAAACCCCTG
>JBDRLK010000712.1:0-2872 GCA_043813155.1 Pseudomonadota bacterium
ACTTGCGGGGCGCTGTACTTAGACGCTGAGGGCAGCGTTTCTGATGGCCAGAGCAGGCCCTGCTTTCCCGGACGATTTGAATATGTTCATTCATGATTGTAGCAATACTTGTGCCAGCACCGCACGAAGATTGACGCGATGGTTCGCATGGTGAGGCAGGACAATCTTCATTTGAAACGAATGACCATTTATAGACGAACCGTTTTATGAGTAAAATTTCCTCTACCGGGGAATATTTCTACAACGGTAACATGCCGGGTTCAATAAAAACATCGAGGCGGAAGGTCTCCTGGGGCGCCATGCGGCCCGTGAAGCCGTCCGGCCCCGGCATTTCAAGAGATCGGCATGGTCTAGCCGTGGCCCCCTCCGTGGGATGACGGAGCTATGTCTATTCCGTATTTTTTAATCTTTGACAGCAGAGAAGGTCTCGATATGCCGAGGACCTGGGCCGCCGCTGTCCGGTTTCCCCGTGTATGTTTCAATACCCGCCGGATGTGTTCCGCCTCGAGGTCCATGAGGGTCCTTCTGACATTCTGCGGAATGGGGACAGTATTGCGGCCGACCGCGTCAAGCAGGTAGGGGGGCAGCGAGCGGTTGCTCAGCGTATTGCCCTTTTCCAGCACAACGGCTCCCGCAATGATGTTTTCCAGCTCCCGCACATTGCCCGGAAAATCGTACGCGTCCAGCATGCCAAGGGCATCTTCGGCGATGGCGTTGATATTCCTGTTTTCCAACCTGCTGTATTTATCACAGAAATAGTAGGCGAGAAGCTCCACATCGCCTCTCCTCTCTCTAAGCGGCGGGAGAAATACGGAGCAGATATTCAGCCTGTAATACAAATCCCGGCGGAATCTTCCCTTTTCGATTTCAGCGGCCAGGTCCTTGTTCGTCGACGCGATGATGCGCACGTCGGCCCCCCTGCGCTCGGTGGAGCCGACACGGAAATACTCCCCTCCCTGCAGCACGCGCAGAAGCTTTGCCTGGACCGGAAGCTCGAGCTCCCCGATCTCGTCCAGCAGCAGCGTGCCGCCGTCAGCCTCTTCGAAAAATCCCTTCTTTGCGATGACCGCGCCGGTAAACGCCCCTTTCTCGTGCCCGAAAAATTCGGAGGAGAAAAGCTCGGAGGCAAAGGCCCCCGCGTTAACGGCGATGAAGGAATTGTTTCTCCGACTGCTTATCTTGTGAATGGCCTGCGCTATCAGCTCCTTTCCCGTGCCGCTGCTGCCCCAGATCAGTACATTGTTCTCGCTTTCGGCAATCTGCTCCACTTTCTGAAGCTCCCGCAGGAACTTCCTGCTTTGAGTCACGATGCCGTTGAAAGCATCCTTGTGCCGCACGCCCTCGAGCTTAACCTTGTCCTGCAGCTTGGATATCTCGCCGCGCAGCCTTGCCCGCTCGAGGGCCCTCTCGAGGGTGGCGAGCAGCCGGTTGTTGTTCACGGGTTTGCACAGGTAGTCGTATGCACCCTTTTTCATGGACTCAACCGCCATCTCAATATCATCCACGCCGGTAAGAATGACCACCTCGACGTCAGGCTTGTGCTCGCACACATACTGCAGAATCTCGCGGCCGTGAACCCCGGGCATGTCCATGTCCAGGAGAACGAGATCGAAATCCCCCGCGTCTATCGCTCCGAAAGCCCTGGTGCTGTCGTTCAGCACTTCCACCTCGAACCGCTGCGTCTGCGTCAGGAACACAAAAAGATAGTTGAGAACGGCTTCATCATCATCGATGACAAGAATCCTTTCCATCAGCCGCTCCTTTGAACCGGCCATCTGTACGTAAAAGCCGTTCCTTCACCGACGTTGCTCTTAACATCGATCTGGCCGCCGTGCTCCTTGACGATCCCGTAGGTAACGGAAAGCCCCAGTCCTGTTCCGCCGCTTCGCTGCTTGGTAGTAAAGAAAGGGTCGAAAATCCTTTTCATGACCGCATCGGTCATTCCCGTGCCGTTGTCGCAAATGGAAAGGCTGATCTCCTTCCCGCCGTCTTCCGTTCGCGTTATGATCCTTATCGTCCCGCCGCTCCTGCCTGAAAGCGCGTCAGCCGCATTGATGAGATTGGCCATGACAACCTGTTCTATTTCGTTGATGTTTCCCCGGAGGCAGGGCAGGTCGGGTTCCAGGTCCTCTTCCACCCGGAAATGTTTTGTTTTATTGTGAACCAGCCTCTGGCAGACGCGAACAACCTCGTTGACGTCAACCTCCTGGTCCCTGCGTCCCTCGTCGCTCCTTGCAAATGCCTTCAGATCCCTGACGATGTCTCTTATGTGCTCCGTTCCTGTCGTCATGTCGTTAACAAGGACCCGGATATGGTCGCGGAAAAACCCATACTCCAGCCGGGCCAGCCTCATTTCCGGGTTTTTCATTGCATGGCCGTCGAGAATGGGAATGATGCCGTCCAACGCCTCCTTGATGATGGTCAGGTTCCCCTGGATGAACTGGACGGGGTTGTTGATCTCGTGGGCGACCCCGGCCGCCAGTTGACCCAGCGACATAAGCTTCTCGGACAGGACGAGCTGCTTTTGCTTTTCCCGCAGTTGCTGGTTGGCGATCTCCAGCTCTCTCGTCTTCAGCCTCAGCATGTCCTGGGTCGAAAACAGCTGCTCCTCGCGGACGCGCAGGCTCTGGACAATGGAAGAGCTCATATGGATGGTTGAAAAAAGCGTTACCATGAGCACGCAGCTGATTACGGAAATATAAAGCAGGTCCAGGTGAAGGCACTCCGGTGAAAAGCCTTCCAGGTGATAATGCGGGATGACGCCGAGGTATTCGAGCGCGATGAAGGCAATAAAAAGACAGATGGCCGTCAGGCCCTGGATCCAGACTTCGGCCTTAGGAAGAAGAATGCTCCCCAGGATGGCGTGAAAGAG